>JAPLUH010000071.1 GCA_026397675.1 Verrucomicrobiota bacterium | reverse complement strand
ACCAACGCCCCACCGAAGCACGCCCCCATGACCGACTCTCAATCACCGATCGCCGGCTTTGCTCCTACGCGCTGGTCACTCGTGGCGCGGGCGCGGGGCACGACACCGGAGGCCCGGGCTGCCTTGTCGGAACTGTGCGAGGCGTATTGGCGACCGGTCTTCGAGACGCTCCGGCGGTGGCATGGCACGGACGATGAGGCGCGCGAATGGGCCCAGGAGTTCTTCGCCCACGTGCTGGCTGGCGGTCGCCTTGCGGGGGCCGACCCGGCCCGCGGGCGATTCCGCTCCTACTTGCTGGGCGCGCTCCGGCATTTCGAGTCGGACCTGCGCGAACGGGCCCGCCGACTCAAGCGCGGCGGCGGCGTCCCCACCGCGTCGCTCTCCGAAGACGGGATAGCCGAACCGGCCACCGCAGGCCTCGACCCGGGCCACTTCGACCGCGAGTGGGCTTTCACCCTACTTGAACGGGCTCTGGCGACGGTCGAAAGCGACCTGCGATCGGCGGGCAAGTCGGCCCACTTCGAACGCCTCAAGCCCGCGCTGGTCGGCGACGATCTTTCGTCGCCCACAGACCTCGCCCGGGAACTTGGACTTACCGAAGGCGCGCTGAAGGTGGCCATCCACCGCTTGCGGCGGCGATTCCGGGAGGCCGTGCGGGCCGAGATTTCCCAGACCCTGACGGACGGCGACGACGTGCAGGAGGAACTGCGCTACCTCATCGAAGTCTTGGCCTCACCGTGACCCGGGCTCACGCACCGATTCTTGACCGGTTTTCTACCTCGCTAGGCTGACATTCGGGGGGCTTTCCAACTGCCACCACCCGGAGGTCTAACCCAGTGAGATGCGGGCGCTGCTCTGGAGGCCCGCTGATTGGGCCAACGTGTGGAGATCCAAGCCCCGGTTGGCCTCAAGCAGTCTAAGCTGTCTAACAGCGTTTCCAGACCCCGATCCCTGACCCCAATCCCACCGATCGAGCTTCAGTACTTAGGGAAAATGGCCGGGCTCGGGAAGCGCTCCTCCGTGCTGGAGGACCCATCGTTAAGGTATTCCTCCCGAGGCACCTGAACCTGGGGCCAGTTGCCAGGACGAACCCGCACCGTCTTGCCGGGGCGGATGCCCTCAATGATGAGGTCGGTCTCGAAACGGATTTGGGTGCCACTGCTGCCCAACGGCGCCGGGTTGGGAGATTTGGTGGCATCCAGAATAGATCCGCGTGAGGCCATGTGCCCGGGTCCGTAGGCACCGTGGGTGTGCTTCAACGTATTCTCGACGGCATTCATCATGGCGGAGGCGCCTTTTTTGAAATCGGCGTAAAGCGAATCGTCCATGCCGCCAAACAAGGTCGCGGTCACAGTGGCGCGGCCAAACTTGCCATACTCGACGGCGTCGATCCACGCAGGCATCCAGCGGCTCCGGATGAACGCCTTGTGGGTTTCTGTTTGATTCAGAGCGGCTCGTTGCATCGCTGCGTCATCCAGCCAGAGGTCCGAAATGTGAAAGCGCGTGAACACGCCATCCGGTGTGGGCTTCCAGGTGATGCCGAGCTGGACCTCTTGGCCCGCGAGGGATTTCTTTCCATCGGCAGGCCATGCTCCTTCGGCAATCAGCTCCGTGATCGCGAGGCATTCGCGGCCGCGCCAGACGCGGGTGGCGGCATCGACGGTCAATTTTTCTTCGACGGCCTTGCTGCCTCCACCGTGTTTCGTTTCAAGGGTGGCGACGATCATCCCCTCGTTGTTCTTGAGGTCTACTTCCTTGAGCTTCCAGACCCGTCCTTCGCGCTGACAGTAACTGGGTTCATCTTCGAGCAGGAGGACGTGGTTTTCGGCGGGCAGGATACCGGCGCCACGATTGTGATTGGCGTCCCTCGCCTTGTTGTCGACCGGCAACACCGGCACGGCCGAAATCTTCGGATCGGGCGGGAGATAGGCGCGGACGTGCAGCACGGTGCCGAGCGGGATATCGCGCAAATCGGCCGGTGCACCGTGATAACGCACGAGGCCGTAGGGCAGCAGGGCGAAGGGGTGCGGGTCGTTGCGGAAAAACATGCCGGATCCCTGCACCCGGATGCTGCCGCGGCGGTTCGCATGGTCGACGAACACGAGTTCACCCCGGTAGGAATAGGCTTTTTCCAACGGGGGAAATTTTCCCGCTTCGGGCCGGAAAATCTCGGATTGTTGTTCTTGGTTCTTTGTTTTGGGTTCTTCGTAGAAGGCGGTGGCTTGCGCGAGGGAACACGCAACCAGCAATAACCACCCACGCGGAACCACGAACCAAGACTGGGAAACCCGGAGCCAGCTCATAGCCCAATCACCTTGTTGCTGTCGCCAAACTGGTCGGTCTCCACACCCATGCGCTGGGCCATCAAGAGGAGAAGATTGCTCATGTGGGCCTCCGAGTTCACGGGGCGGCTGCACAACTGATAATGCGCGGGGCTGAGCGCTCCATCAGCGCCGACGGCATAG
>JAPLUH010000145.1 GCA_026397675.1 Verrucomicrobiota bacterium | reverse complement strand
CGACGGGGTGGGTCTGGCGATCTTTGGCATGATGATCGTGGCGTTGGTTTGTGCCGGTGCCGGGTTCTTCACAGACATCCTTTCTGAGGAGGGGCGCCTGAGCCGGTGGATGGGGCGTTTCCCGCAAATGAAGGCACCCTTGAGGGCTCTGGCGTCCTGCCGACTGTTTGGGCGTAATCCGGGATTCCTCTGGCGGAGCGCGTTGCTGTCGATCGCCATTAATTTGGCCATCGTGGGCACGTTTGCGGCGCTGGCTTCCGGGTTGGGATTACAAATCCCCCGATGGAACTTGTGGTTCGTGGTGCCGGCGGTGGTGTGCTTGGCGGCGTTGCCAATTACCCCCAGTGGCCTCGGCGTTCGTGAGAACCTCTTCGTCGTGCTGCTCGCCGTGGACTTCCCCGGTTTTGGAGTTAAGCCGGCCGAGGCGCTGTCGCTCTCGTTGCTGGGCTACACGTTGAACCTAGCCTGGAGCGCCATTGGCGGGCTCGTGTACCTGACGGTCCGCAAATACATCCCACGGGAGTCCTAGCCAGATTCGGAGTCGTGGCTTGCCGGATTGGCGTACGCGTCCAGACTGTCGCTATGCGTTTCACAGTGGTGACGGTGGTTTCGGCGTTGGCCTGGATGGCCGTGGGCTGCGGCAAGGATGAGGTCCGGGTCTACCAGGCCCCTCAAGATGCCCCGCCGGTGGCTGCGGCCAATCCCCAGGGTAAAACCACTCAAACCCCGTCCGCTTCGGAGGTTCCAGAATCTGCAGCCTCGGGATCTTCCTCCTCGGCCAGGTCGGAAAGCAGCGCCTCCGAGCGGCCTGCCGTTCCCTGGACTGTACCGGCCGGCTGGGAAGAGAAGCCCGCCTCAGGCATGCGGGTGGCCAGCTATGGTGTGAAACGCCCCGACGGCCGTTCGGTAGATATTTCTGTGGTGGCCATGGGCGGCGGTGCCGGAGGTGAGTTGGAAAACGTCAACCGCTGGCGCGACCAGATCGGGCTGGAGCCGGCAACCGAGGCCGACTTGGCGGGTCTTCGTTCCATTATTCCGGCGGGCAATCGCCAGGTGGTGATGTACCAACTGGACGGCAAGAAGGCGGTTCTGGATGGCAAGTACCCAGCCCGGACGCTGGCAGCCATCATGCCGGCCGGCGAGATGACCGTGTTCTTCAAAATCACGGGTGAGAGTGCGCTGGTGGCCGAGCAGAAGCCGCAGTTCTTGGCTTGGTTGAAGTCTGTCGATACCGGGGGTGGTGGCGGTGAGTCCACTCCGGAGGCCTCGGCCTCGTCGTCGGCCCCAGCCCCCGCATCGCCGGCGGCTGTTTCAGGCGGTTCCGAGCGGGCGAGCGGTGGTGGTGGTGGTGGCGCCGACGGACTCCCGAATTGGCAGGTGCCCTCTGGCTGGAAAGCCGCTGGACCGAAGCCCATGCGCTTGGCGTCCTTCGATATTCCGGATGCCGCCGGCAATGGTGATGTGTCTATTAGTAAGCTGTCTGGGAATGGCGGCGGGCTCTTGGCCAATGTGAATCGCTGGCGCGGCCAAGTGGGATTGGCTCCGTTGGAAGCCGGGGCATTGGCGGCGAACTCCAAGACAGTGGCCACGGCCGGGGGCGACAGCGGCACTTGGGTGGAGTTGGTGGGGACCGAGAAGACGATCTTGGGGGCCATCGTGGCCCGCGGTGAGGTTTCGTGGTTTTTCAAGCTGACAGCTCCCTCGGCCGTTGCCGCCCAAAACCGAGAGACGTTTGAGCAATTTGTCCGTTCGATTCGCTTCTGAATGAGCTGCCGCGACTGGGGTTGAAAAATCCCGAGCGCTTTCCGTCAAGTTGATGCAATTTATTGCGACCGGCCGTCGTCCGATTTTCGCCCATGATTTCTAAGTTGTTCCAGTTCCTGTCGTCCCTGCGCCTCACGGTGGTGCTCTTGGGATTGGGTGTGGTCGTGGTGTTCTTCGGGACGTTGGGCCAAACCAGCGATGGTCTTTACGTGGCCCAAGAGCGGTACTTCCGCAGTTGGTTCGCCTATTGGACGCCGCACGGATCCACCTTCCCGGTGGTGCCGCTGCCCGGCGGATACCTGTTGGGAACGATGCTGGTCATCAACTTGATCGTGGCCCATTTCACCCGCTTTAAATGGACGTGGTCCAAGAGCGGTATCTTCCTGACGCACATCGGCATCATCTTGCTGCTGCTGGGGCAATTGGCCACCGACATGCTGGCCCGCGAGAGCATCATGAGCTTCCGCGAGGGCGATACCCGGAACTACTCCGAGTCGTCGATGGACTTCGAACTGGCCTTCCTGCGCAGTGCCGGCAGCAACACCCTCGACCAGGTGGTGGCCATCCCCGCCGTGCGCTTGAAGCCGGGGGACGAACTGCATCACGAGTTGCTGCCCTTCGGCATTCGAGTGAAGGAAGCCTATGAAAATGCCCGGATTCGCCTGCGCGCCCCGGTCATGGATTCGAATCGGCCGCCGGCGGCGACCCAGGGCGTGGGTGCCCGAATTGTTATCGATGCCCAACCGCCGACGCGCACCATGGATGCCCGCAATGTGCCGGCCGCGGTGATCGAGATTTCGGGGCCGTCGAGCCTGGGCACTTGGGCCGTGTCCGGCGAACTCAAGCCCCAGACGGTGGCCGTGGAGGGAACGGAGTGGCGCCTCGAATACCGTTCGGTGCGCGATTACAAACCCTTCGCCCTGACCTTGCTCAAGACCACCCACGAGACTTACCCAGGCACGGACATTCCGAAGAACTTTCAGAGCCGGGTGCGATTGCGAAACGCCGAGTCCCACGAAGACCGCGAGGTGGACATTTACATGAATTCGCCGTTGCGGTTCGGCGGCTACACCTTCTTCCAGTATCAAATGGGCAAGGAGCAGTTGGCCGACGGCGGGCGTGGCACCAGTGCGTTGCAAGTGGTGCGCAACCCGTCGTGGATCACCCCTTACCTCGGCTGCATTCTGGTGGGCGTGGGCTTGCTGGTTCAGTTCCTCATGCACCTCACGAAGTTCATCGCCCAGCGTAAGCCCCGGGCCGCCTGAAGCTTCACCTGCTGGAAACCCACCTTGTCCCAACGCGCACCGACTGATCATCACGGCGCTCTTCGCACTTTGGATCCTGGGTGCTCTGATGCCGCGGCGTGACCCCGAGTACGCCTTCGGGGCGTTTGGCCGCCTGCCCGTGGTCTTCAATGGCCGCCTGCAGCCCATTGATTCGTTGGCGCGCAATTCACTGACGCGCATCCGCGAAAAGGACACCGCCAACCTCGAACCGACCAAGGCATGGTACGAGCGGCCCAAAATTATCTCGGCCACCGAATGGTTGCTGACGCTCATGACCCGGCCTGAGGTCGCGGACGGTTGGAAGGTTTTCCGCGTGGATCACCCGGAGCTCAAGGCGATGCTCAAGCTGCCCGAGCCCAACCCGGCGGCTGGCGAAGACGGCAAGCACTACTCGTGGAACCAGTTCGGCGAGACGGGCCTCAAGCAAATCGAAGAAAGCGCCCGGAACATCCAGGAGAACAAGAAGGATTCGTCGCTCCGCAACGCCTTCGACAACGCCACCCTGGGGTTGTACGAGGCCATGACCCTGTACCTGCGCCTCAAGAACACGGTGCACCCGCAGGACACGGTCCGCTTCGCTTCCGAAATCGCCGACTACCAGAAGACCATCCCGGCCGGCGTGAGGGCCTTCCAGCAGCGCATGACCGGTTCCGGCACGTTCGATACCAATGCGCTCACCGAGGTGTTTGGACATACCGAGCGGTATTTCGTGACGTTGCGCGGCGAGCCGCCGTTGCTCATCCCGCCCGCCTCCGGGGGAGACGCCACTTTCGCCTGGCTGCGCATCGGTGAGGCCTTGCTGGAACCCAGCTTCGGGGCCCCGTTGCTCAAGCACCTCATGCGCGTGCCCAAGGCCGAACTTTCGCCCGAAGCCGCGGCTGAAGGCATCCGGTCTGCAGGCACCCGGCCGCTGTCGCCGGCGGTGGGGCATTGGGCGGCGATGGCTGACGCCTTTCGTGAGAGCCAGGTTGCGGGCTTCAATGCCGCGGTGGCCGGGTACCAGACCTACTTGGAGTCGCTGCGCCTGGGCAAAGCCCTGACCAAGACGGCTCGCGAACAGCTCTACAATAGCTTCGCGCCGTTCTCGAAAACCGCTTCTTTGTACATCGTGGCCTTCCTCTTCAGCTGTGGGTTCTGGTTCAACTTCGCCGAGTGGAGCCGCAAAACGTCCCTGCATCTGGTGCAATTGGCCTTCGTGGTCCACACGCTGGGGCTCATCGCGCGGATGTGGCTCGAGGGTCGGCCGCCGGTGACCAATCTTTACAGCTCGGCCATTTTTATCGGATGGGGCGCGGTCGGCCTCGGGCTGATCCTTGAATCGTTCTGGAAAAACGCCATCGGGCTGGCGGTAGCGACGGTCATTGGTTTCTCCACCCAAGTCGTAGCTCACAATCTCGCCCTCGGAGGCGACACCATGGTGATGCTCCAGGCGGTGCTCGATACCAACTTCTGGCTCGCCACCCACGTGGTCATCGTGACGCTGGGCTACGCTGCCACCTATGTCGCAGGCTTCCTGGCCATTTTGTATGTGGTGCTGGGATTCTTTACGAAGGTGATGAACGCCGACATGGGTAAAAGCCTCTCGCGCATGGTGTATGGCATTCTGTGCTTCGCCACGCTGTTCAGCTTCGTGGGCACCGTGTTGGGCGGTATTTGGGCCGACCAATCGTGGGGGCGATTCTGGGGCTGGGATCCCAAGGAGAACGGGGCCCTCATCATCGTGCTGTGGAATGCGCTCATCTTGCACGCCCGTTGGGGTGGCATGGTCCGGGAGCGCGGCATCATGAACCTCGCCATCTTCGGGAACATCGTCACCAGTTGGTCGTGGTTCGGTACCAACTTGCTGGGCGTTGGGCTTCACAGCTACGGCTTTATGAGCGGGGCCTTTACGGCGCTGATGGTGTTTGTGGGCAGCCAATGCGTGCTCATCGCGCTGGGGCTCATTCCGCAGGCGAAGTGGCGGAGTTTCTCGGCGGCCGCGGGCGGCGCAGTGAAGGCTCCGGCGGCGTCGGCGGCCTGAGTCGTGGAACCGCATCGAGAGCATGGGCAACGCGATGACTGTCACCGAGACCTTGAAACACCTGGGAATCGTGGTGCCGCCAGCCCCGGGGGCGGTGGCCGCCTACGAGCCGTGGGTGCGCACGGGCAATTTGGTGTTCACTTCGGGGCAGTTGCCCTGGCGCCACGGCGTGATGGCGTACGCAGGCCGGCTCGGTGCCGAACTCACGGTCGAACAAGGATACCAAGCGGCCCGACAGTGCGCGCTCAACGCCTTGGCACAGCTCCAGGCGGCCGCTGGTGGCGATATCAACCGGGTCCGTCGTTTGGTGCGCGTGGAAGGCTATGTCCATTGCGCCGCGGGATTCCGTGGGCATCCGCAAGTGCTCAATGGGGCCTCCGACCTCTTCAATGCGGTCTTCGGTGCCCGCGGAGCCCATGCCCGGTTGGCCATCGGAGTCTCCGACATGCCGCTGGATGCCGCCGTCCAAATCACGGTCACGGCCGAGGTCGACGAGCCCTCCCGGTAGAGGTGCCTTCGGCGGGGAAGGGGCTGCCGCGGTCCGCGATGGTCCGCGATGGTCCGCAGTGAATGGTCGCCGGTTCCATCATCGGGCCCTTGCGGGATCGATGGATCAATGCACTCAGGGCTGCAAGCGAGCCTGCTTCAATTCCACCAAGCCGTCCTCCATCCCGGCCGCACGCACCTCGAAGGTCACGGTTTGGCCGGCTTCAAGGAGTTGCCACTTCGAGCGGTTGTTCTCGGCGATCAACGTTCGACCGTCGCGGCGGGTGTGGAAGGCGGGGATCTTGTCGTCGATGCGCCATTCGCATACCGGTCGCACGGCGGGGTCTGGCGTTTCCAGGAAGACCCGGACATTACGGCTGACGATGCCTCGCTCCATGCGTTCCACCACGCCCGTGATGCGGAATGAGCGTTTTTGATACCGCGCATTGGCCGCCGGGAGATCGGAGCGGTAGTGGTTCACCAGTTCCCAAACGCTGATTTCTTGAGCGGCGGTCACCGGAGGCAGTTGTGCGGCGGGGGCCGGAGGTACGAGGCCGGCCCACCGGGCGGTTTGGAGGGCTTCGACCACCGGCTTGGCTGGGGCCAAGAGCCGGGGAAGCGTCATCGGCTTGGCTTGGGTCGTGGATGAGTCCGATGTCGAACTTGCCGTTACTGATGGGAGAGGGGTGGTGCCTCGTAGGCGAGAATTCTCGAGGGTCAGGCGTTTCAAGGCGGCCTCGGTGTCGAACCCCAATCGTCGTCGTAGCGGTTCGGGAACCTCGAAGAAAAAAACCGTTGTTCGGCCCCCAGAGTGCTGGAGCTCCAAGCGGTCTTCATCCAGACGCCGAAGGGTCGTCTCACGGAAAGTTCGACCATCTAAGGTAACGATTTCTTCGGCCACCAACGCCGGTATCAGAGTGGTCCATAGGAGCCAGAAGGCTCGGGCGCGTTGCATGCGGCTAAGGCAATCGGAGGCCGCGCCCGCCGTCAATTGGCTGCGAAGGGGATTGCGTCGTCACAAGGTGAGTTTACGGGGGTTCGGGCGGACTCAACACACCGGCAACGGCGCTTTGCTTGGGGTTAATCGGTGGTGCTATTGGATCAGTTTTAATTCTCAGCCCACGGTGTAACAGAGGGTATTAAAGAGGCCTCTTTAGTTATGATGTTACAGCAACTATGCTAAAAACGCTTGTTTGCATGGCAGTTCTAAATATGACAGATGAGCCACGTGAGTTATTTTTCGGCTGAATTATCAGCGCTGATCGATCGCGATTTTGATGGGAGTCAACTAAAATTTGGCCGTACTGTCGGGATCGATCAGAGTATGGTCAGTCGGCAATGCGCCGGCTTGTCGATGCCTGATCGAGCCACAGTGGACCGTTTTGAGAAGACGCTGACCGAGACTCAGGCCATTCCATTGGTGGTTGCCTATCTTCAAGACCATTGCCCGTTGCAGCTGCGGCCCCAAGTGGTGATCCGAGCCAAGCCACAATCGGGAAAGTTGCCAGCCAACGAAAACCTCAAAATAGATTTGGCGAGATTTCCCACCCACCAGCGCGCCTTGATTCGCGGGATTGTGGATGTTGTGGTCACAGATCCTCAGGCGACTCAATTTCTGGAGTCATTGCTTAAATTTTGCAATCAAGAGGACTCATCAGCGCAAGGGTCTCATTGAATCGTTGGCTGGTAAAATTTTAACAGCATCAGAAGGGTGTGTTTTAATTATTTTGACCCATGAGGGGTGATCGGTATCGGGTCTTCGAGTAACCAAGAGGGGGAACCGATGCCTGTGCAGCGCAAATTGCTGATTTCTGCTACCGTGAATTAAAACGCGACGTCGACTTGAAGAAGTCGATATCGAGGGAATGGTTCATCGGTTCTAGGCAGGCAGTTCTGGGAAATTTTCCAAATTTTCTGGTGAGGCTTGGGATGCGCTGTCATGCCAAATCTCTCGTGGAATTTCAGTCGGTCTCCCGATGGTACTGGGCCTTCTTGGCTGGACTATTTGCGGGATCCTGCTCGATCTCAGGTCCTCAGCGATGAGCCTGCTGATATCGTTCGGGCCCTGGTCAACCGATTGCCGGCATCCACACTGCGGTTGCTCGGATCCCCGGAGTCGTTGGAGGCGATCTTCGGATCTCTCTCGCACCCGTCCAATGGTTTGTTGGATCCCACCGGAATACGCCTGTCAGCGGCCTTCACCTGGAGCCGTGGGGAAGTGCTGGCTTCGATGGGGGGCATGTTGGTGCCCACCGTTGAATTGATGGCCGATGCGCGTTCCCAGGCCCAGTCCGAGGCCGTCCAGTTGTTTCAGGTCGCCCGAGAGGCCTTCTTGGAGCGGTATTTTACCGAAAGTCTCGAGGCGCTGAACGGTGCCTTGAACACCGGATCTAGCCTGAACGCGGCCGGAAGACTGGTTTGGCGGATCCACTTGCTCCGCGCACTGGTGCTACTGGGGTCCGTCGACAATACGGATCCTCAGATCATCAATCCGCCCCAGGCCGAGCAGTCCTTCCTCATGGCGGCTCGCTATGCCCGCAGTGACTATCCCTTGGATGCGGCCCGTGCGTTACTGGGAGCCGGATGGGCCGCGTATGTTCAAGAGAACGGCGAAGCCAATTACCGGATGCGGGCAGCGATGACCTACACCGACGAGGCTCACGATCTGGATAGCGACCTGGCCGAGGCCCAATTTCAATCGGCCAAATTCCGCATGGCGCTGGGTGAGACGGATCCGGCGTTGCATAGTCTCCGGTGGTTGCCCGTCAAGGAACGGGTGATGTTACTCAAGGCATCCGCAGACGGGGATTTTAACCGCTATATCGGAAAACTCGAAGGGTTCCTCAGTGCCCTGCGTGAGCTCAACGTTTGGTCGATATGGCTGAAGGAGCGCCGGACCGCGGATTGCTGGACGTGCATCGGTATTTTGGGTTCGGCTACCGGGAAGACCATGAACAGCTGAAGAATTCGTTTTTCGAGGCCCGGCGAATCGTCACCCAGGAATGGGTTGAGGCGGCAGCGGAATCGGATTCGGCGGATAAAGCGCGCGAGCTGGCGACAGGTTTTGACGAGTCAGGAGTCTTGGCGGAGCCGTTGCAGTCGGGCAATCAGACCCGGGAACAACAGACCCAAGAGCACCGTTGCAGGGAGGAGCCCGAATATCAGTTCCTCAATGGTTTGGGCGAGGTGATCATCACTTATCGGGGAACCCCAGGTTCCCGAAAACAATTCCAACTACCGCCGGGGAACGCAGCCACGATCTGGGCCGCTCGTTGGATCCCACCCGGGCGATTTAGCATGGGCAGCTCCCTCTTCGAGTCGGACCGTGAGTCGGATGAGGTGCTCCATCGCGTCACCCTGACGGATGGGTTTTTCTTTTCGGAGACACCCTGCACTCAGGCGCAGTGGTCCCTGCTCATGCCGCATAATCCCAGCAAGTTCCGGGGTGCGAATTTGCCGGTGGAACAGGTCAGTTGGGAGGATGCTCGGGAGTTCGCGCGCAAGTTGACGGAGTTTCACCATCAACTGGGTCTCATTTCTGCCGGCTGGAGCTGGGACCTGCCCACGGAGGCTCAGTGGGAGTACGCTTGCCGTGTGCGCAAATCTGGGGAATTCCACGGACCCATCGATTCGGTGGCCTGGTACCAACTCAATTCCCAGAAACGGACCCATCCCGTGGGCACTCGGCAACCCAACGACTGGGGGCTTCAGGACATGCACGGCAATGTGGCCAAGTGGTGCCTCGACTGGTACGGGCAGTATCCGTTCGAGGCGGTGAACCATCCGGTGGGGCAACCCTTCGGCACGTTCCGCGTCTATCGAGGTGGCGGTTGGAGCGATGCTGCTCGTTGCTGCCGATCGGCCTATCGAGGTCGCAGTGTTCCGGATTTCCGCAGCAGCAATATTGGTTTCAGTCTTGTCCTGTCGGATCCGCTCAGTGGGAGGCGGGCGGCGCCCACTCATTGAGCTGGCGTTGGTGGGTGCCGGCGCCCTCCGTGGTCGTCGGGCCGGAGGATTCCTTGGATGCGTGGGAATGGATCGCCTCGAGCCGCTCGAGAACCTCTCCGATGAAATAGAGCGAGCCGGTCACGGCGACGAAGGGTTCGCGAGCGACCGCCCGAAGTGCTTCCTCGACGCTGGCGCAAGTCCGGACGGATCTTCCGCAATGAGCCTCCTGAAGCGCCTGGCGGAGTTCCTCGGGTTGGACTGTGCGCAGGCTCGAAACCGGGGCGACGACCAACCGGGAGGCGGCTGGAGCCAAGTGAGTGGCCATCTCTTGCCACGCCTTGTCGCGCAACATGCCTAAAACCATGACGGGGTGCCGCTGGGGGAAGTGTTCGCTCAGTGCCCGACGGAAAGCGGCCACGCCGTCCGCATTGTGCGCCCCATCGAGTAACCAGGTTATCGAGTAACCAGGTTTGTTCGCCGCGTTGGAAGATTTGCATGCGACCCGCCCAGTGAGTGTTGGCTAGGCCGTGAGCCAGGTGCTCGTCGGAAACCGGGAGGAAGGCCCTGAGCAGGCGGATGGTGACCACAGCGAGGGTGGCATTCACCCGCTGATGGGGCCCAATTAGGGCGACGGGCAAGGTCATCCGCCCGACGGCGGCCGCATCCACCACCACGCAATGGGCGTCGAGTTCTCGGGCCCGGTATTGGATGACAGCCAGGGCGTCGGCTCGATCCACCGAGGTGACGATGGGGATGCCCGGTTTGATAATGCCGGCTTTCTCGGCGGCGATCTCACCCACCGTGCCGCCCAGCACCTGCATGTGGTCTAATCCGATGGCGGTGATGACCGAGGCGAGCGGGGTGACAATATTGGTCGCATCGAGCCGCCCACCCAATCCGGTTTCCCAGAGGACTAGGTCGACGGCTGCCTCGGCGAAGGCCATAAGGGCCACGACCGTGGTGAATTCGAAGAAGGTGGGAGTCAGGTCGGCCGGCATCCGCTGCCGCAGTTCGGAGACCAGACGGGCGAGTGTTTCGTCAGGCAACGGGCATCGGCCCACCTGGATGCGTTCACCGAAGCGCACGAGGTGAGGCGAGGTGTAGAGGCCCGTGCGGAACCCGGCCGCCCGATACATGCTTTCGAGGAAGGCGCAGGTCGAGCCCTTCCCGTTGGTTCCGGCGACGTGGATGAAGCGGAGACGCTCTTGCGGATTGCCCACCGCCGCGGCCAGTCGCCGGGTCGAATCCAATCCGGGTTGGAACCCGAACTGGCTCAACTGGTGCAGGTATGCGAGGGCCTCGACCGGGGTCACTGGAAGTAGCGGTTACAAGTCGACCCAGGATCCGGTGGCGGCTGAATGCAGGGCCGCGTCCATGACCGCCTGGGTTTGGGCGCCATCATGGAAGGTCACCGTGCAGGGGCGCTGTTCTCGAATGGCGTGAATGAATTCCACGGCCTGGTCGTAGCGGAAGGACACCAGCGGATCGCCCACTTGAGGATCACGTGGGGAACCGGGCCAGACCCAGAATTCGCGGGGCACGAATAGGGGAGCCATTCCAGGTCCGCCGAGCTTGCCGAATTGCAGCTCATTCCACTTGCCGGTGGTGAACTCGAAGCTGGCCTCGCTGCCGTTGATTTCCACGTAGTCGAGACTGCGCCAGCTCTCGTTGCGGCCGCTGGCGAGCTTCGAGCTTTCCAGCACGCCGGTCGCACCATTGTGGAAGTCGGCCAAGATGCCGACCCAGTCATCGGTGTCGTTGGGCTTGCCGTCGCGAATCGGGGTCAGGTTCTTGACGTGGGCCACCATGCGCTTCATGGGGCCGATCAGGTGATGGGCGAAATTGATGCGGTGGCTGAGCATGTCGCCCAACTCTCCGGTGCCAGCGAGTTTCTTGACCATGCGCCAACCCAGATTGCGGGTGCCCCAGTCTTGCAGTCGGCAGGAGCGATAATGGCGAGGTTCTCCCAAATCCCCTTGATCGATGAGGTGGCGCAAGTAGCGCATGGCCGGCACGAAGCGGTAGGTGAAGGCCGTCATGTGGCGCAAGCCCGCCGCATCGGCAGCCCGGGCCATGGTGCGGGCTTCTTCGGCCGCCATGGCAATGGGCTTTTCGCAGAGGATGTGCTTGCCGGCCGCGATGGCCGCCATGGCGATGGGGAAGTGCAGAAGATTGGGGGTGGCGATGATGATCGCGTGCACGTCCTCCCGGGCCAGTAACTGGTTGTAGTCGGTGGTGGTGACGGTGCAACCGGTGGCCGCGCTGGCCCGTTGCAGGGTGCCTGGGTCACTGTCGCACAAGGCGGCGACGCGGACGTCGGGGCAGAGGGCCAGGCCGGGGAGATGGTTCTGCAGGGTAATTCCTCCGCAGCCGATGATGCCGATTCCAAGGGTGCTCATGTACGTGGTGACCCACGTTACCCACGGATTCTCCGGAACCCAACCCTGAGATTTATGAGAGACCGACCGGTGCGTTGAACCGCGGGCTTGGCTCGGTGTAGGTGCGGTGACTATGTTCTTCGCACAATCCCGTTCCTAGAAGGCATGAATCCCTGGCCCGTGCTCCACCGTGCTTCCGTCCTGAATCCGTGGGGCGTTTGGGTCGTTTGGCTGATTTTCGGCTGGGTGACTGCAGCGCTCGCTGCGGAGGAACCATTGCGTCGGGTGGGTTTCTTGCGCCTCGAAGCCACCCGGACGGGTGTTACCTTCTCTAACACCGTTCCCGCTGCACGACACCTCACCAACCAACTCCTGCTCGACGGGTCTGGGGTCACGTTGGCCGACGTGGATGGGGATGGACTGTTGGATGTGCTCTTCGGGGCCGCCGGTGGCCGTTCCTCGCTGTGGCGCAATCGGGGTGACTGGCACTTTGAGGACATCACCGAGAAGGCGTTTCCGCAGCGGATAGAATCTCTGGGTGGCGATGTGACGGGCGTGGCGGCCGCCGATCTTAACGGAGACGGTCGGCCTGATTTGGTGGTGAACACCCATGCCGACGGGGTGCGCATCTTAATTAATGACGGGCAGGGGTCTTTTCGAGTGCGCCCCTTCCCGCAGGTGTCCGCTCGCGGGGGGCATTCGCTGGCGTTGGCCGACGTGGATGGCGATGGGTGGATTGACCTGTATGTCTGCAACTACCGCCAAAAGGCCCTGATGGACATGCCCAATGCGCGGGCCACATTCCGGCGCGAGGGGGAACGGACGGTGGTGGCCACCATCGATGGCCGCCCCACCTCAAACCCCGACCTGGCCAACCGCTTCGAGGTCAACGCCTCGGGCGGCATCGAAGAACTCGGTGAACCCGATGTCCTTTACCGGAATGATCGAGGCACCGGGTGGGTGGCGGTGCCTTGGACTGAGGGGGCCTTTTTGGACGCGGCGGGCAAACCCCTCCCGCATCCGCCGTTTGAATGGGGGTTGGCGGCGCAATTTTGTGATCTCAATGGCGATGGGAAACCCGACTTGTACGTCTGCAACGATTTCCAGTCGCCCGATCGGATTTGGCTCAACGAGGGCGGTGGCGGCCACGTGCGCTTCCGGGCCGCGCCGCCGGCGATGGTGCGGCATACGAGTTTGTTTTCCATGGGGGTCGATTTCGCCGACCTCAACCAAGATGGGCGCTGGGACTTCACCGTGCTCGACATGCTCAGCCCCGACCCGGTGCGGCGGCTGACCTTGCTCGACGGGTCTCCCACGGTGGCCATCGACCCGGCCGATCCGCTGGCGCAAACCCAGCACGACGCCAACACCCTGTTCGTGCAGCGACCGGACGGATCCTTTGCGGAGATGGCTGCCTTTGCGGGCCTCTCGGCGACGGACTGGTCGTGGACCCCCGCGTTTCTCGATGTGGACTTGGATGGTTTCCCCGACTTGCTGGTGACCACCGGTCAGGAACGTGGTTCGCGAGACCTCGATATTGCCGAGCAACTAAAGGCCTACCGGCGGACCGGGCTACGGACCGATGCCCAATTGTTCCGGGAGCGTCAGCGGTTCCCGAGGTTGCCGGTGCCCTTGCGGGCTTTTCGCAATCGCGGCGCTTTCGGCATGGATCGCCTGCCGGTGATGGAGGATTTGAGTGCTGCCTGGGGGTTTGATTTCAATGGGGTCAGCCACGGCATGGCCTTGGGCGACCTCGACAATGACGGCGACCTTGATGTGGTGGTGAATCACTTCAATGCACCGGCCGGGATGTATCGCAACGAGGCTCAGGGCGGGAGGGTGTCGGTGCTCTTGAAGGGACAGGCCCCCAACACCCAGGCCCTCGGGGCGGTGCTCCGTTTTGCTTGGAGCGGTGGATCCAACGCGGTGCCCGTGCAAATGGCGCAAGTCACGGCTGGGGGGCGGTATCTCTCAGGGGACGCCCCCGGCAAGACGTTCGCAGCGCCGGGCACGGGCACGGGTCGACTGGAGGTGCGTTGGCCTTCCGGTCGGGTCACGGTGCAGGAGGGGGTTTCTTCCGGTGGTCCGACTCTTCGGATTCAAGAGCCTGCCTCGCCTTCGACTGCACCAACCCCGTCCACACCCTCGCCCGTTCCAGAGCCAACGCGGCTGGGGAAGTCGGAGATCCCGAAGTCTGCCACTCGGTGGCGCTTCGAGGCCCGGCCCTTGGCGGAGCGTTCTCCGGCGTCTGTTGGCAGTGCGAGCGCGGAGACGTTTGCCCAACAGCCCTCGCTCCCGCGGCGTTGGCGGCGATTGGGTCCGGCCTTGGCGGTGGATCGCGGTGAGGCTTCTCAACGGGGGCTTTGGGTCGGGGGATCCGGTGCTCACGGACTGCAATACCGGGTGCCGTCGACCGAGGCCCCCGTTCGCGAGGTGGGACCTGCCTCTGCGGAGGTGTCGCTGGCGTCGGGAGTGGATGGCGTTCTGGTGGTCACTCCTGCGGGTAAGATTTCAGGCAGTTCTGTGAGCGGCTCTGCAACCGGCTTTGCGACCGGCTCAACGGGCCGCGTGGATTGGGTCTCGAAGGCCGACGGTCAGCGTCAAATCGTGGCCACGGGAAACGTTTCGGTGGCTGCGGTTTCTGGCCAATCACACGGAATGCCCTCCGAGATCTTTCTCGGTGGTGCTGCGTTGCCGGGGCAATTTCCTAGCGCGGCCCCCAGTCAATGGTATCGCCGCGTGGGCGACGGATACCGTTCGGTCTTGGCGGCCCCGTTGGGCTTGGTGTCGGGCGCGCGGTTTATCAACGGGCCGTCGGGTCTTGCGATCGAGTTGGTGTGCGTGTCCGACTGGGGGTCTCCCCGGATGTTCCGTCGTCGCGGAGACACCTGGGAGGCGATGGATCCGATTGTGTCTGCGC
>JAPLUH010000086.1 GCA_026397675.1 Verrucomicrobiota bacterium | reverse complement strand
CAACGCCCTCGACAACCTGACGATCTCGAAAAACCCCGAGCGGAGCCTGCCTCCCTTCATCGTGGTCTCGATCGAAAACGGGGGTAACGACGGCAAGAACAGCGAGCGTGGCCTCGAATACGACACGATGTCGGACCGCTTCGCGCGATTCATTAACGACGAGGTGTTCCCCGCAGTGCTGGCGGATCCGGCCATCCATGCGGCCTATCCAAAACTGGCCATCACCAGCAACCCCTGGGGCCGGGCGACGATGGGATGCAGTTCGGGCGGCGCCGCCGCGATGACCATGGCCTGGTTTCGCCCCGATTTGTTCCGACGCGTCATTGCCTACTCCGGAACCTTCGTGGACCAGCAAGACGACGACGCTCCGGAAGAGGCCAAATTCCCGCTGGGTGCCTGGGAATATCACTCAAGCCTGAAACTCATCGCCAACAGCCCGAAGAAGCCCCTGCGCCTCTTCACCCATGTCTCAGAGAACGACAACCGAGCCAAAGACCCCGAAGAAACCTATCACAATTGGGTCATGGCTGGTGAACGCACCGCCGCCGCCTTGAAGGACAAAGGCTACCACTACCGCTACGTCTTGAGCCGCGCCACGGGCCACTGCGATTCTAAGGTGTTCGATCTCACCCTGGCCGACACCCTGGTCTGGACGTGGCAAGGTTATCGCCCTGAATGATCGAACGTCTCCCGATGGAGACCCGTCTAAACCGGAACAATTGGAGTTGGATCGTTCCGGCTAAAAGACCTGCTCCCTCAGCGCATCCAGCAAACAGGCCGCCCCACCCGGCGGCCTGTTTTCGCATCCACCGATTTACGGCCTCAGGGCTGATACCACTTCAGCGTGTCCTTGAGTCCCTCATCCCAGCCCACCTTGGGATTGTAACCAAACGCGGTGCGCGCTGCTGAAATGTCCGCCAGCGAATGGCGAACATCACCCACCCGCGACTCCCGATGGCCGGGAACAATGTGTTGCTGGGTGATGGCATTCAAACTCCCCATCAGCCGAAGCAAACTAATCCCTTCACCACAGGCGATGTTGAAAAACCGACCCGCCACCGCAGATTCCGGGGCTTCGGCCACAGCGATATTCGCCTCCACCACATTGGAGACATGGACGAAATCCCGGGTCTGGAGGCCGTCGCCGAAAATCATGGGTGTTTCCCCGCGCAAGGCCTGCGTGCAGAAGCGAGCGATGACACCGGAATAGGGAGAGTCGTAGGACTGTCGGGGCCCGAAGACATTGAAGTAGCGCAGCGACACAGTCGGCAATCCGTGGAACTGATGGAACATCCGGCCATACGTCTCAGACGCGTATTTTTGCAGGGCGTAGGGAGAGAGCGGCTCGGGCGGCAGACCTTCGTGTTTAGCCGGGGTTTCATTATTGCCGTAGATGGCCGAAGACGACGCGAACACCCATCGGCGCACCCCTGCGGCTCGGGAAGCTTCCAGCAACTGGACCGCCGCGGTGAGATTGGTGTGATTTGAGGACACCGGCTCCGAGATGGACCGGGGCACACTCGGCATGGCCGCCTCATGGAACACCCAGTCGCACCCCTGCACGGCGCGCCCTACCAAGGCTTCGTCACCGACATCCCCTTCGAGCACCTCCACCGGATCGCCCGAGCGGATCCAGGCCAGATTGTCGCGCGAACCGAGCGAAAAATCGTCCAGCACCACGACTTGATGCCCCCGGCGCACCAAGGCTTCCGACAAATGGGATCCGATGAACCCGGCACCGCCGGTGACCAATGCTTTCATGAGCCGCCACCTAATCGGTTACCAAAAACCGGGTCAAGGACCGAGCCGAGCGTGCAGCCTCAGGCGGCAACCGAAGCCATGCCTGCGGATGATCCCACCAATTCCCGATGCAGGTGATGCACGAGGGTCGCGTTGTCGCATTGCAAGTACTGCATGGAGCCCCCCATTCGTGAGAAACTCTTGCAGAACCTCAAGTAGTAGGCCGGGTTCGTCTTGGGGGGTTCTCCTTGCGTCCAGTCCCAACCGCCCCCGTCCTGAAGATCCACCACGTAAATGCTGTGTCCGGACACCGGACCACGGCCCTGTTGGAAACGAAGATTGTGGGCGCAGCTGAGGCTCTTTTCGAACACTTGCGGAGCCATGATCGCCGAACCAATGGACAGCACCACGCCCCCGTCCAATGCCTCGACCGCTCCAGCAAAGGATCGAAAATCCTGAGCAGCAGCGCGGCCGATGACTGCGCCGTTGAACATCGGATGGCAGGAAATGATGTCATATCCAATCCCGGGATGAACCGTCACCGGCACACCCAGCCGCCACGCCTGAGCCAACAAACTGGCATGTTTCCAAGAGTGCGTCACCGCCTGATGACCGGAGGCCAACCCATGTCGAGCCATGGCCGAAAGCAGTTCGCAACACGCCCCTGCCATCGGATCGGAAGGAAACTGACTGACCATCTGAGCCAAGGTTTCCGGATCGGGCAAATCACATCCGTCCTCGTGGATGAACTTGCCCAGTGCTGGACCATAGCCCAGTCCTTGCAGGGCTCCGGCCATCAAGGCCAGATGGATATTCCGACCGGTCTCATCCCACGTTCCGAAAGTTCCCGCCGCAACATTCTCCTCCACACCCTCGGTGGATCGGCCCAGCCAAGCGTATTCCCAATCGTGGATCGTTCCCGCCCCGTTGGTGGCCAAATGCTGAATGAACCCGCCTTCCATCAAACCGGTGAGCAACGGCACGGCGCCATTCCGGATTAAATGAGCCCCATACATCAGGATCACCGGCGCTCCCGCTTTCCGGGCCGAGCGGATGGCTTCCACCATTTTGCCCACCGTGTCGGACTGAGCCGAAGACAAGGGGGCCGGAGAGTGATCCGGTGAAATCAGAATATCCTCTACCCGAGTCAGACTGCGTCGTTCCTCCAATGGTAGAACCTTCAATCGCAACAAATCAATCGGACCCATAGTTCAGCCCATTGGAAAACCCACCACCGGCAAAAGAAAGCCCACAATTCCGGGACAAAAACTAGCTGCCGTCGCAGCGTGGGCTGCTCGGCTCAAACAAATGGGCCCCTGCCACAACGATCATTGCTCACCCCAAGGACGACTGGGCGGCGTGGGAGGCGGTTCGGTCCAACGCCATGAGGGTGAGTAGGACCAGTTCAACCACGGAGTCTCCAAACGTCGTCCACCCGGCACGCCCGACTGCAGCACGGCATCCAAAAGCCCAC
>JAPLUH010000059.1 GCA_026397675.1 Verrucomicrobiota bacterium | reverse complement strand
CAGCCGCCGTTCTTCGATTTGGAGACGGATGACGCGGTGAATTATGGGGCCATCGGTGTGGTGATCGGACACGAAATCACCCATGGCTACGACGATCAGGGGCGCAAGTACGATGCCGAAGGCACTTTGCGCGACTGGTGGACCGAGGCCGACGGCAAGGAGTTCGACCGCAGGGCGGCCAAGGTGGTCGACCAGTATTCCTCCTATGAGGCGTTGCCCGGAAAGCGGGTCAACGGCCGCCTCACATTGGGCGAGAACATCGCCGACTTGGGTGGAACCAGTATTGCGTTCGAAGCCCTCCAGCGGGCCTTGGCCAAGGACCCCAGTCGTCGTCGACTCATCTACGGTTTGACTCCGGAACAGCGGTTCTTCCTCAGCCTCTCCAAACTTTGGCGGGTCAACTGGCGCGAGGCAGAACTTCAACGCCGTCTGGTGGTCGATCCTCACTCACCGGGCCAATTCCGGGGCATTGGACCGCATGTGAACCTTCCGGAATTCTATCAAGCCTGGGGCATCACCGAGAGCTCGCCTCAGTGGCGCAAGCCCGAAGACCGCGCAAAGATTTGGTGATCGACAGAGAGTCGGGGCGGCTTGTGTTGGCCTTTAAGGGCCAGTCCTTGCCAAGCCGCCCTGACGCGGATCACCGGCTTACCAGGGCAAGCTGAACGTCTTGACGTAGCTGTAGCCCTTGATGGCTTCGATGACGCCCTCCTTGATGCCGAGGCCGCTGTCCTTGATGCCTCCGAAGGGCGAGCTTTCGACCCGAAATCCGGGCACTTCATTGATGTTCACCGTGCCGCAACGCAGCGTTCGGATCGCCTTGAGGGCATGGGCCATGTTGTTGGTGACCACGCCCGAACTCAGGCCATAGGCCGTGGAGTTGGCAACGGTGAGCGCGTCGTCCAAATCGCGGATGGTGACGATGGGAGCCAGCGGTCCGAAGCTCTCGCACACCACCATGCGGCAATCGCGTGGCACCCGGTCGATCACGGTCGGTTGCATCAACGCTCCATGGCGCTCGCCACCGATGAGCACGCGTGCACCCTGAGCCACTGCTTCCTGCACGACGGCCTCGAGAGACCGTGCTGAAGCCTCATCGATCACTGTGCCGACCTTGGTGGCTTCATCCATGGGGTTGCCACAAACGTATTCCCGGGTCTTTTCGACCAATCGACGGGTGAATTCTTCGGCGATGGATTCTTGGACCAGGATGCGTTTGACAGCCGTGCAGCGTTGGCCCGAGTTGCGGTAACTGCCCTCCGCCGCCAGCGTGATGGCCAAGTCCATGTCAGCATCCTCTAGGACGATGAGGGGATCGTTGCCACCGAGCTCCAGCACCAGCTTCTTGTATCCCGCCGTGGCGGAGATCTTCTTGCCCACCGGTACACTGCCCGTGAAGGCGACCACTTCGACCTCCGGATGTCCGACCAACACTTCGGCGACCTCCGAGGTCGGTCCGAGCAGCACGCTCAACATCGGTCCCGGAAGCCCGGAGGCATGGAGCAGTTCGGCAAAACGTAGCGCGACGAGCGGCGTCTTCTCCGAGGGCTTGAGGACGATGGGTGTGCCGGCGGCGATGGCAGGCCCCAGCTTATGGGCCACCTGGTTCAACGGATGGTTGAAGGGTGTGATCGCCACCGCGCAGCGCAGCGGTTCCCGGGTGGTGAAGATCTTGCGTGCCTTGCCTTGTGCGGAAATATCGCACGAGAAAATCTGACCGTCGTCGCGCAAGGCTTCCATGGCGGCGAAGCGGAGCACGTCCACTGTTCGACCAACCTCATAGCGTGCTTCCCGCAGCGCCAGGCCGGCTTCCGAGGTGATGATGCGGGCGAATTCCTCGCGCCGGCTTTCCAGCGCGCTCCGGGTCTTTTCGAGGATCTCAGACCGCTGGTAGCGGGTGGGGGTATCCCGGAACGTTGTGGCGGCGGCGATTGCTTCCAGGGCGTGCTGCCGTGAGGCCAAGGTGACCGTGCCCGAGATGGATTGGTCGTAAGGGTTGCGGACGGTGAGTACGGAATCCGAATCGATCGGTTTTCCGGCGACGAGGCTCTTGAGGTTCATCGGTTTGGACAATTCAGGAAAAAGGATTGGGAGCAGTTCACCGAGGAGTCGCTGATGCTTGCAGGGCCTCAGCAAAAGCCTCCATGAAGCGCGCCAAGACGGACTCGGAATGGTCGAGTGATAGGTAAAGTTTGGTGCCCATCGGGTTGAGGAAAATACCACGCGCTAACAACTCCAGCATGAGTCGGCCACCGCGGGCCCGGTCGCTGGCCAACCAAGAGATATGGTCGGTGACTGGGGTCGCTGAGAAGGCGACCTGGCCCAGAGGTCCATCTCCCAGGATTTGCGCGTATTGCCCGGCGTTTTGGACGACCGATTGGAGTCCGTTGCGGAAGCGGTGACCCAGTGCGTGCAGTTCGGCATGCACACCCGGTTGCAAGAGGATGTCGAGAGTCGCTAGAGCGGCGGCACAGGACACAGGGTTACCGCCCGTGGTGGAGGCGCTCCAGACATAGCAGGGGCCCGGCAACCGTTTTTCCTCGAGGACTTCCATGATTTCGGCCCGGCCGGCAAAGGCCCCAATCGGGAAGCCGCCGCCCAGGGCTTTTCCGTAAGCCACCAGATCGGGGATCACTCCGTAGTATTCTTGGGCGCCGCCGGGTGCGAGCCGGAAGCCGGTCACTACTTCGTCGAAGATGAGGACGATGCCATGCTGTCGGGTGAGTGCGCGCAAACCCTCCAGAAAACCGGGTCGGGGTTTGAGGCATCGATGCAATGGCTCCACGATCACCGCCGCCAGCGATGAGGCGTGAGCCTTGAGAATTTGGGTAGTTCCCTCGAGGTCATTGTAGGGCGCGACGAGCACATCGTGTTCGGTCCAGGGGGCACCGGCGCCGGCCGTATCGCAGGTGGGCAAGTTGGTAGGCCTGCTATGAATCATTCCGGCCACTCCGACCGCATGCTGGCCATGGTAGGCGCCCTCGAATCTCAGTACTTTCGGACGTCCGGTCGCGGCATGGGCCACTCGCAGACAGAGCAGGGTGGCCTCGGTGCCCGATGCAACGAAACGGATCCGCTCAGCGCAGGGACTCACCGAGCAAATTCGCTCAGCCAACTCGATGGAACGTCGGTTCAGGGAAGCGAAGTTCAACCCATCGCGCGCCGCGGTAGTGGCTGCCTCCACCACCTTGGGATGAGCGTGCCCCACTAGTGCCGATCCCCAAGCCATGGTGAAGTCCAGGAATTCTCGACCCTCTGTGTCCCAGATCCGTGCGCCGTTTCCGCGCTCCGGCACGACTAAGAGTTCTGGAGGGATGCCAAATTCACCGTTGGAGCCTCCAGGAAAACAGCGGAGGGCTCGGGAAGTCCAACTATCAGAGCGGTGGCTCACAGGAGGTCTAGAGAGCGGTGGTGCCGTTGCAGGTGAAGTCGAAGATGTCGAAGTTCCGTGGGTCACCCAGAGCTCGGGCCGCGTATTCAGGACGCAGCGGGTGGCTGAAGATAAAGGGGACGAGCTCTTCGTATCGTCCGCCATGCGAGCGGAGACCGCCCTCAATGGCCTTCAGGTCGTGGTAGGCGGGGGTTCGACCAATGACCGCATCTCGGCCAGAGCAGACGACCAAGTCGCCCATGCGGTCGGCGGGCAGCTCCATCCGCCGAGCGGCTTGGTCGCGGGGCAGCACCTCGGTGATCCCGGGCAAAGTAGCCACGAAGTCGAGGACCTCAGCCAAGGAGACCGACCGGTCGGTCGGCAGGTGAACTTGAGCGAAGGAACCTAAGGCTCCGTGATGGACGACGTAGGGGTCCGTG
>JAPLUH010000106.1 GCA_026397675.1 Verrucomicrobiota bacterium | reverse complement strand
GGGCTAAACACGGCTCGAATGGCCAAGGTGAAGCCGGATGCGTTGATCATGCATCCTGGGCCGATCAATCGGGGGGTGGAGATTGCGAGCAGTATCGCGGATGGGCCTCAGTCGGTGATTTTGGAGCAGGTGACCAATGGGTTGGCGGTGCGCATGGCGGCGCTGTACTTGGTTAATGGGGGTGCGTCGCTTCAGGTGGCGGCTTGAGGGGGTTTGGAGTTCTGGTCGGTCTGCGGTGGGGCGCCGCGGAATCGATCCTGCGCTCGCAGGTAAGCTCGGGGGAGGATCAGCCATTGCGCTGACGCGCAGGTTTTTTGAGGATCGCTTCCAATGCTCGCTCCGGACCGATCCCTCTGCTGCTGGGTGATTCATCAAGCGGCTTAGATCTCGGATGGAGATGCGGGGGGCGCTGCGGGATTGATCGTGCGGGTGCCTGGGTTGGGGCGGCCGTTAATGCAAATGCAGATGTGGCTTGGCCGGAGGCGGTTCCCGGTTCAGCCTCTTGGCCTAATTCCATGAAGACCTTCGCACGTCTCTTCCTATTCTTGTCCGCTCTGTGGCTCCAAGCCGCAGTCCCCGCCATCGATTTCGACGGTTCTTGGACCGTGGCCGAGTTGGAGACGGAGCAGGGGCCTCTGCCGGAGGATACTCGCAAGGCGCTGGTGGTGACCGTTTCCGGCGGCAAGTATTCGATGGAGGCGGGCGGTCAGACGGTGGCTAAGGGTAAGCTTGCGATGGATTATAGCGCGACTCCTCCGGTGATGA
Organism: Verrucomicrobiota bacterium; assembly: GCA_026397675.1. Classification (GTDB taxonomy): domain Bacteria; phylum Verrucomicrobiota; class Verrucomicrobiia; order Limisphaerales; family UBA9464; genus SXXZ01. The sequence continues at coordinate 2,485 of JAPLUH010000106.1, read as the reverse complement.
CGGTGACGGAAGAGGAAGGTCAGAACGTGGGCCGGGGTGTGCGGGCGATTGTGGAGAAGACCGCGACCGGATGGCGGGCTTGCTATGCGTTGGATTCGTCGGATTTGCCGAAAGAGTTCAAGGTGGGTGATGGCGGCGGTGTGATGCTGGCGCGCTATGAGCGCAAGGCGGGTTCCCGTCCGCGTCCGCTCCGTGCGTTGCTCATTACGGGTGGATGCTGCCACGAGTACGATGCTCAGGCGGTGACGTTGATGCAGGGGATCTCTAAGCGGGCCAATGTGGAGTTCACGCTGGTGCGCGACAAGGGAGCCGATGGCACCCAGCACAAGGTGAGTGCCTACCAGAAGGGTGACTGGGCCGCTGGCTACGATGTGGTGCTGCACAATGAGTGCTATGCCGATGAGAAGGACCCGGCCTGGTTGGAGGGAATCGTGGCTCCGCACCGCGCCGGCACGCCGGCCGTCGTGATCCACTGCGCGATGCACTGCTACCGCGCGCCCACCAATGAGTGGTTCCGTTTTGTCGGCGTGACGAGCCGTTCGCACGGGTCGCACTTCGCGTATCCGATGACGAATGTGAAGCCGGAGCATCCGGTGATGAAGGGTTTCCCGGCGGTGTGGCAGACGCCGAAGGAGGAGTTGTACATCATCGAGAAGGTGGAGAAGGAGGCGACTCCGCTGGCCGTGGGCTACAGCCCGGAGACGAAGAAGGGCGAGGCCAATGTCTGGGTGCATCAGTACGGCAAGGCCCGGGTGTTTGGTACGACGATGGGGCATTACAATCACACCATGTCGGATCCGGTGTACTTGGATTTGATTACCCGCGGTACGTTGTGGGCGACCGGCCGGTTGCAGGAAGATGGGACTCCTGCCGCTGGATACGGTGCTCAGCCGTAATGGATTCTCAGCCGGTGCGACAGTCTGCCCGGTTCATTGAGTCGTGATGTCGCGGTTTGGCGCGGTTTTTTTCAGGGTTCGGGCCGGACTTGGGGTGGATGCCCCATTCCGGCCCGTTTCGTTTCCATGGCCGGTGCCAACGGGGTGGCACGGTCGATGCAGAGGGCTCCAGCATGACGCTCGATAAATGGACCCAAAAGGCTCAACAGGCCCTCCAAGTCGCCCAGACCACAGCGCAAGAACGTTCCCATGCGGCCTTTGATAGTGAGCATTTGGCTTTGGCTCTCGTGACTCAGGCGGACGGAATCGTTCCTCCCTTATTGGAAAAAGCCGGTGTGGAGGTGAGTCGATTGGTTTTAGAGCTGGAAGCGGAATTGGGACGTCGCCCGACGGTACAAGGTGGGGCCGATGTTTATCCGTCCACGGATTTGCAAGCGGCTCTCAAGGCGGCGCTAGCCGAGGCCAAGTCTCTCAAGGATGAGTATATTTCCACAGAACACCTCTTCCTGGGGTTGCTGGAGAAGGGCGGCGACAGTTTTCGTCGGATCACCGATCGGTTGGGTCTCAAGCGCGATACGGTGCTCAAGGCGCTGAGCGCGGTGCGGGGCAATCAGCGTGTGTCCGATGCGAATCCGGAGGAAAAGTTTCAGACCCTGGAAAAGTACGGCAAGGACCTCACAGCCTTGGCTCGCAAGGGTAAGATCGACCCGGTTATCGGCCGGGATGACGAGATCCGGCGTGTCATGCAAGTGCTGACGCGGCGCACGAAGAACAACCCGGTGCTCATTGGTGAACCCGGGGTGGGCAAGACGGCCATCGTCGAGGGCTTGGCCAAGCGAATCGTCGATGGCGATGTGCCCGAGTCTCTCAAGAACCGTCGGGTCATCGCGCTCGATATTGGCTCGATGATCGCCGGTGCGAAATATCGCGGGGAGTTCGAGGACCGACTCAAGGCCTTCCTCAAGGAGGTTACTGCGGCTGAGGGTCGGATCATCCTCTTCATCGATGAGTTACATACCATCGTGGGGGCCGGTGCTTCGGAGGGCGCTGCCGATGCGGCCAATATGCTCAAGCCACAATTGGCTCGCGGTGAACTGCGCTGCGTCGGTGCCACCACGTTGGACGAGTACCGCAAGCACATCGAAAAAGATGCGGCATTGGAGCGGCGTTTCCAGCCGGTGCAGGTGCCTGAACCGTCGGTGGAGAACACCATCGCGATTCTGCGCGGCCTCAAGGAGCGCTATGAGACCCATCACGGGGTGCGCATTCAGGATAGCGCGCTGGTGGCCGCGGCGACCTTGTCGTACCGCTACATCAGCGACCGGTTCTTGCCCGACAAGGCGGTGGATTTGGTGGACGAGTCGGCCTCGCGGTTGAAGATGGAACTCGATTCTAAGCCGACCGAGTTGGATCGCTTGGATCGCCAAATTCTGCAGTACCAAATCGAGCGCACGTCGCTGGCCAAGGAGAAAGACGAGGCCAGTCGCGAGCGCCTGCAAAAGCTCGAATCCGAACTGGCCAATTTGAAGGAGAAGTCCGGGGCGTTGTCGGCCCAATGGCAGAACGAGAAGGCCGTCATCCATGCGGTG
>JAPLUH010000511.1 GCA_026397675.1 Verrucomicrobiota bacterium | reverse complement strand
CTTGTAAACAGCCTGTCCCTGCGGTGGTCCGTGTCTGCGGACATGGCGCTTTCGGAGAAATCGCCCTACCTCGGAAGTTCTTGGGTGAGGTGATTTTGGGGAGGACTACTGGATGTGGCCCGAGGACCTACTGTGAGGTGGGGCAGCCTGTCCCTTTTGGGTGAGGTGGGTTTTGGGAGGACCACTGGATGTGGCCCGAGGACCTCCTGAGAGGTTAGGCAGCCTGTCCCTTGCCTCGCCGGGCCTCTGAGACGCACTTTAACCCTTTGGAGCCTGTCCCTTGTAAACAGCCTCTTGTAAACAGCCTGTCCCTGCGGTGGTCCGTGTCTGCGGACATGGCGCTTTCGGAGAAATCGCCCTACCTCGGAAGTTCTTGGGTGAGGTGAGTTTGGGGAGGACTACTGGATGTGGCCCGAGGACCTACTGTGAGGTGGGGCAGCAGCCTGTCCCTGTCCCTTCTGCCCCTTGTCGGGCCTGCTCGGGACTTTAATCCGTTGGGGAGTGCGCCCTGCCGGGCGCACCATAAAAAAGGCCCCCGTCGTTCCGACGGAGGCCCAAAGAAAAACCGGGGCGCCAGTCAGAGGATGACCGTACGCCCCGGGGAATAATCAGAATCAGTTCTGTAGGACTTAGTGGAGATCCTGAGGAGTTGAACAACGACGCCTCAGAAAACGAACAGTGCAACCGACTAACAAGGTTTGAACGGACTGTTTAACTAAAATAATTTTGATTTGTTAAAGACCTTGTTGGTCGTTTTTCGAAGGTGACTTGAACGCTTTATTTTCAATAAATTGAAAATTTCAACGAACTACTCACTCAACAAAACCTCGACCAAAACTTAAACAATTCAGAATTACTTCCTAAAACACTCTTCCAAACCCATTAAACGTCAGGCACCAAAACTTCAGCCCTACGATTAAAAGTTGCATTAATTTGCTCTGATGAACAATCAAGAGAACCAACCAGTGCGCTTTTAAAACTCTGCTGCGAAAGAACGAGCTGAACTTAACAGACGTTTTCGATGCGTCAACCGCCAACTGCTAACCACCTCAAAATAACGATCTCAACCCTCCCGGTGAGGGCTGGAACTGGCTAGGGAGGGTCGAAAACTCTCGAAATCTGCCCAACGTCTTTGGCGACGCCACAGGCACCCAACCTCGAGGAACACGCTTTTCGATCCGATTGGATTCGTTTGTATGGGTACTGAAAAGTAGCCCTCTTGGGAGGGGCTCGAATTCAAAAGACCCAGATTCCAGGCTACCAATCTCTTAGAAGGGTCGATTTTTCGGGGCTTTTTGAGAACCTTGCACAAGACGGTGAGCATGAGAGTCTGTAACACCCCCGCCGCGCGGGCCGCTAAGCCCTCGGCCCCATCACAGATCTCGGTCAAAAATATCTCCAGCGATGCTTCGGCCGACAAACAACTACCCTCCTCGCCTGTCGATCCAACTCGCTGCGTTCCGTTCATCCCGACTACGACCGTGAGCCCCTCCGAAATCACCGCCTTCGCCCTGACCCTCATCATCATGCTCGTCGGTTGGGCGGGCGCGCTCCTGCCCGGACTCCCTGGCACTCCGTTGATTGCCCTCGCAGCTCTCGGGCACCGATGGATCCTCGGGGACAACGGGGCGGCCACATGGGTGCTAATCACGCTCATCGTCGTCGCAGTGTTCTCGGCCGCCTTGGACTTCGCGGCCGCCAGCTATGGCGCCCAACGACTCGGTGCCACCTGGCGCGGCATGGTGGGAGCGGCCATCGGCGGTTTGTTGGGGTTGTGGTGGCCTCCGTTGGGGTGGATCGCAGGTCCGTTGCTGGGCGCCATTCTCGGCGAATGGATCGGAGGACGCCCCTGGAGCGAGGCCGGTAGCGCGGGCGTCGGGGCGGCACTCGGCCTCATCGCCGGGACCGCTGTCAAGGTGGCCAGCGCCAGCGGGATGATCCTCCTCTGGGGCGTCCATGTGCTGTGGAAAGCGATCAACGCCGCTTGAAGATCGGAGAGTCTTCGCGCCCGTTGGACTCCAAATAGCCCAACAAATCGAGGATGTCTTCCCGCCCCCAAGCCGAGAGCAACCCTTCCGGCATGGACGACACCTTGGAGACGACGCGGTGACGCACCTCACTGGGTTGCACGGTCACCTTTCGGTCGGTCAGGGCATCAACCCCGACAACAATCTGGGTCGGAGAATCTTCCAACACCCGACCTGTAATCTCCTTCCCATCTTTCAGTGTCAGGACCATGGACTGATACTGCTCCGAGATGACCGCGTTGGGATCGACAATGGAACGCCACAAGTCCGCCCGGGAGTACCGGCTAGACACCCCGGTCAGCTCGGGTCCCGTCGCACCTCCCGCCCCCTGAAAGCGGTGGCAAACCCCGCATTGGGAGAGCTGATAAACTTGCTGACCTCTCGCGTAATTTCGACCCGACAGAGGCGCGCTCAAAACATCGGCCAAGTCGTCAAACTTCCACACTCGATTCCCACTCGAACGGCTGGGTGTCGGTGCGGGAACCGTGGGAGCAAGGGCGGCGGATGGCGGTGTCTTCATCAACTCGGCAATCGGCCCTTTTTCTGCATCGGGAATTAACGCGAAGGCCTTCTGCTCGAGGCGTTTAATTAACGGATCGAATCCGGCCCCGGGGTTGGGCTTCTGGTCCACATCGAGGAACCATTGATCGTAGGCGGCCGGCAGGTGGCCCCACCCCGAGGGGATTTGACGAAACCCAGCGAAGTAGCGCTGACGCAAAGCCGGAGTCCACCCGTGGGTCATTCCGTGCAAGACCACCGTGTAGTGCATCCGTTCCTGCCATGTCCTCGAGGCATCCCGCAGCTGAAGGATCTTAGGCACACCCTCTCCATCGCCCAGTGCAACCAGCAACTGCGACAACTCACGGTTACGAGGCCAGCTTGAGGCTGGAAACGCACGACCTAGTTTTTCAATGACCACCGGTCGGAGGGCTTCCGGGATTCCATGTCGGGCAAACGCCACCTCGATCACTCGGAGCTGGGTCAAAAAACCGTTCTCGTCCAACGCGTCGAGGGGCCACCGGCCCAGGGCCTTGAGCAGCGCCACTTGCTGCGCTCCATCCCCGCAGCGCGCCAGGGCCAAGAGAGCGGTCAGACCGATCTTCGAATTCTCCTCGGCCAAGGCCTTCTCGGCCCAGGTGGCCACCGGTTGCGATTCCAGCGCAATTCGAGCGGCCTGGCGCAGCAGCGGATCGGTTGATCCCAACTGCGACCAACCCGAGGCCAACCAACCCGCATCGGCTTGTCCATGGACGGCTTCTAATTGCCGTCGCTGCGCCCGGGCTTCTTTAGCACCCGCCACCACTGCGGCCGAAGGCTCGGAGGCCGGGTTGCCAACAAAGGTCAGTCGGTACAGTCCCGACTGGCCTCCACGGCCGCCAGTGATGCAGTACAGGGCTCCATCCGGTCCCACCTCCAAATCGGTGAGGTTCATCGCGTCCCCTCGGAAAAGCGTCTCCACCCGACCGGTGTACCCGGCACCCTGCTCTTGGAGATGCACAACAATGAGTCGCCCAAAAACCCAGTCTAAGCCGAAGAGTGCTTTCTGGTAGCGGGCAGGAAAGGCCGTGCCCGTCCCAAATCGGATGCTCGTCGGCGATCCGATGCCCACATCCACCACCGGGGGCAGCGAGTCGGCATAATAGTCGGGCCACTTCCCAGAACCTTCGCGGTAACCGTGGTCGGAACCGCTGACGAGGTGTTGAATTCGCGAGGGCCGGTACCAAGGGGTTCCCCAGTCACGTTCCATGTCCGAATCGAAGCTGAAGAGTTCACCATCGGCGTTGAAGGCGATGCCATAGGCGTTGCGCTGGCCGGCCGAGAACAATCGCGCATCCTGACCGTCCCGATCGAGACTCAACACAAAGCCGCCAGGAGCCTTGCGCCCGGCTCCGAATCCGTTGACGTCGTCCAATCGAGGCATTGCCAGATCCTCGGCATAATGGGCCACCGGAGAGTGGATCGACAAATCGCTCGGCACGTCCGTGAAGTTACCAGCCACGGCATAGATCCGATCGTCGGGCCCCTTTACCAGCGCGTGAGGTCCGTGCTCACCGCCACTGCCCGTCCAGCGCCGGAGCAACTGAGTGGACTCATAGCGACCATCACCATCGGCATCGCGGATCCGGTACAGGTGATACCCGTCCGGGCCTCGACCATTCATGTACAGGGCCCCGAAGGCATGCAGCAAGCCCATGGCCCCACCTACCTGGGTCTCCAGTCGTTCCATCTTGGCCAGCCTGCCCTGCTCGATCGTCAGGCGCAGCAAAGGCTCAGGCCCCTGGGGACTGATAATCAGACGCCCCTGATCGTCCCGCGTCATGGAAATCCATGATCCTTCGCCCGGCCGAGCACTGTGAACCAACTCCAGCCGAAAGCCTTCCTTCACTGAAATGCCGTCCACCGGCGTGGCCACCGGGTCCAACGCTATGGGGCCCCAGGGTGGCGTCCCCACCACTCCCAGCAACTGGACCGGAGTCCACCCAGACACTCCGTCGGAAGAGGTCTCCCAAGAGCCATCGGTCACGATGTCGGAGCGAGGCGAGTCCCTCATCAAGAACTCGATCCGGGCCAAGACGCCAGCCCCTCCGGAGAGGTTTCGCGCCCGAATTTCGAGAATGTTCTCTCCCCGGGTCACCGATCGGATCTTGAGCCGCGTCGGCTTCTTCCAGGACTTATTGGATCCCAGTCGCTGGCGATTGACGGACACTTCGGCTTCATCGTCGGCAGCGAAAACGACATCACCACCCATGGCACCGGGCGGCACGGTGAAGGTCTTGCGGAAAAAGCGAACTTCGTTCTCCGCCCCGGCCGGCCCCCAGATCCACTGCGGCGCGGACTCGGCATGGACGAACGAGACCCAGAACGTCATCAGAAGTAGAAACCGCATGGTCATGCCCCAATCAAAGCGGTTCATCCCGGACAACGAAAGCCCGGAAAGAAACAGGAATGTTACCCGGAATGGCCAATTGTTTCTGAGTGACGAGAGGGGATGGTAAGAAAAAATCCTCTGGCCGACGGCTTAACCCATGTCATGCTTGTCGCGTTGGTTCTTCAGAGGACCTTTCAGACGCCGCAACAGCGCGAGGGAGGCCCTCATTCTGGAACGCTCAAAAAGCGGACTGGTAGAGGAGGATTAGTTTGGTTGTTTGGGTTAGGCGGGCGTCGCAAGGCGCCCGCTTTTTCTTTTCCCACAGTCCCTTTCCATCGTCCCCACAAGAGTCCACGGCCCGACGATTCGATAATTGCCCGAGACAGGGCCCAACCCCGAGGAATACCGTCCCTAGAACATGCGCCTCTTCGACCGTGGCATCCTCTGGCTGGCCGAAGGGTTCGGTTCGGGGCGACTACGCCCAGGACCTGGAACCTGGGGCAGCCTCGTGGGCTGCATTCTCACCGTCCCAGTGCTGACGCTGCCTCTCTGGATGGCGGTCACCGTGACCCTCGCGGCTATCTTCCTCGCAGTTCCAGTCTGCTCGCGGGCCGAGGCCTTGCTGGGCAAAACCGACCCAGGATCGGTCGTCCTCGACGAAATTGTCGCTATTCCACTCACCCTATTGCCCTTGAAGGCGGGCTGCCTGCTGGGGGTGATTTCCAGCAAAGATCTAACGGTGCTGCCAGCTCACGCCCTCTGGTGGGCAGCAGCATTCGCGCTATTCCGGGTCCTCGACATCGGCAAGCCGGGGCCGATCGGCGCCCTCCAGCACCTCCCGCGCGGTTGGGGTATCGTCATGGATGACGTGGCCGCCGGATTGATCACCGGCCTACTCCTGCTCGCTGCTGCTGCCCTGATGCATTGAACATTCTGACCCCACTTCCATGTCCGCCCCAACTCCGTTCCGATTCCCAAAACTAGCGACCCTGAAGAGCGCCGAGGACCTGCGCCAGCGGCTCGCAGGACTTGGACACCCCCTGCCCGTCGATGACACAGCCCGACCCGCGGTGCTGGGCCGCGTGATCCCGGCAGGCATAGGTGTGCCCAAACCCATCGGCAACCGTTGGGCCATCCTGCCCATGGAAGGCTGGGACGGCACCCCGGACGGAAAACCGACCGACTTGGTTCGACGGCGCTGGCGGCGTTTTGGAGAAAGCGGGGCCAAACTCATCTGGGGCGGCGAGGCCGTGGCCGTGCGCCCAGACGGAAAAGCCAACCCGCATCAACTGCTTCTTTCTGAGGCCAACGTCCCTGATCTAGCGGTGCTGCGAGCCGAACTCGTGGCGGCCCATCGAGAACGGCATGGCCAAGACGGCGACCTGCTGGTGGGCCTTCAACTCACGCACTCAGGCCGCTTCGCCCGACCCAACGACAAGGTCCGCCTCGAGCCGCGGATCGCCTACCGCCACCCCCTGCTCGATGCCCGATTCGGCATCACCGACGACCGAGCCGTCTTGAGCGACAC
>JAPLUH010000039.1 GCA_026397675.1 Verrucomicrobiota bacterium | reverse complement strand
GGACCCGGTGGGCGCGACTGGATCGACGGAGATCCCGGAGGTCGCCAGACCCAGAGCATTCAGGCGCTCAAGGAGATCCCGACCCAGATCGTCACGGCCCACGCGAGAGACCACGAGAGACTCAGCGCCGAGCGCATGCGCATGGTAGGCGAAGTTGGCGGGCGCTCCGCCCAATTGACGCCCACCCGGCAAGAGGTCCCAAAGAACTTCCCCGAGGCCGATGCAAAAGTAGCGGCGGGATCCGGAGTTCATGGCCGCGTCGGGCTGGCCGGGAACGCCGGACGTGCCGGAGAAACTGAACCCGGCGGCGTCACGACTTTCCGCGCAGTCCAGGCAGATTGCAGTTCATGAGTCTCGAGGTTCTTGAAGGCGACGGTGCCTCCCTGGACCTCCAGCGAAAGCGAACGGTCCTCGGGCTTCGGCTGGACGGGCATGGGAACGTAGCAAAGCCCGCGGCTGGCGAAGACCTCCAAGCCGGTGCGGTCGCAGTAAATGATTAGGTCCAAGGTGCCGTCGTGCAGCGGCGCCGGCGCGCGATGTTGAGCCACCACCAGTTCCTGCTGCTTCACGTCGTAAACCACGGGGACTCCGCGAATGCTGAACGCGACGTGGGTCGCTTGTCCGGGCTTCAGAACGGCGCGAACCTCCAGCAATTCCCCCTGCACCTTCGCCAGCGGATTCTTGGCATCGGGAGCCAATGACAACGAACCCAAGCGATGGGATTGGGCCCGCAGCGCCTCCAGTTCGCGCACCGGCGTGAAGGTCAGTCGTGGCCCGCCCACCGTGGTCAGCAACCGGAGCTCCAGCGGCACGGTCATGGACTGGTTGAAGGTCATGCCCTTGGTGGCAGTCTGAAACCAACCCATTTGAATGCGACGCCCATCGGCACCCGGAATATCGCTGAATGTCTGGGGTGCATAGAAACCCTTGCCTCGCTGACCGGCCAGGTTGCTCTGCTCGGGCACGAAGCGGGCGCCATCGAAGGTGCCCACGGCATAGGCGCTGTTGGCGGCGAGCAGCACCCACTTCCGGCGGGTCGGATCTCCGTCCACGGGCAACTCGAAGAAGTCGGGGCATTCGAAGAGATAGGGTTTGCCGGGGGCATCGCCCTCGACGATTTGGGTCAGGCTCCACTCGCGCAAATTGGGCGAGTTGAAGAAGTGGATGGTGTGCTTTTTCTGCCACTCCACGTAGAGCACCATCACCCATTTCCGGGATGGCTCATGCCACATCACCTTGGGGTCGCGATTGCCTCCGGTGATTTCCTTCAGAACCGGGTTGCCCGCAAACTTGGTGAACTTGCGGCCGTCGGTGCTGTAGGCGATGCACTGCACCGCGGGATTGCCGGCGGCGGTGTAAATGAGCACGAGCGGCGGTTTGCCGTCCTTGCCGAAGCCGCTGGTGTTCTTCCAGTCCACCACGGCGCTGCCGCTGAACATCGGTCCCATGTCGTCGGGCAGGAGCTTGTCTCCGAGCTCGTCCCAGTGGACGAGATCGCGACTGACGGCATGACCCCAGTGCATGTTGCCCCAATCCCAACCGTACGGATTGTGCTGGAAGAACAGGTGGTACTCGCCGTTGTAGAAGACCATGCCGTTCGGATCGTTGTTCCAACCGCGCTTTGGCGAAACATGGAACTGCCCGCGCAACGGCTCGCGGTACATCGATCCCTCCTCCTGGAAACCGTCGCCCTGTTCGATCGCCGACAACGCCGTGGAATCGGCAGGCAATGTGTCCACACGGAGGGTGATGGATTTGCCCCGCCAGGCCGACACGTCCATGGGCGCCCACCAATCGGCGGAACCATCGGCCAACTCGATGTCGTTCCGAACGACGGGCTTCCCGTCTACCAACAAGGTCACCACGCGCTTCGG
>JAPLUH010000357.1 GCA_026397675.1 Verrucomicrobiota bacterium | reverse complement strand
CCAGTTGCAGATAGTCCGTGCGGCTGGGGTCGTTGTCGGGCTCGAGTTTCTGGAAGACGCCAGTGCTGGAGAAGTCTGGGGTCAGGTTTCCCACGGCCTTGTAGAGGGCGCCCCGCGGGTCGTAGCCCATGCGCTCTACTTGTTCCTGACCGATGACATCGTTGTGGAAGGCCAGTTGATAGAACTGACCGTTCAAGTGGACCCGCACCGGGTAGTGAAATGGCGAAGGGACCCCAATTTGTTCCAGGAACCAGAAGCAGAGGTTCTGGCGCAAGTAGGCCGGGTCGAGGTACTCAGCCAAGAGTGCTGACTTGCGCACACTCCCGCCGGGGCCGGGATGACGGAGTTCGTGACCTCGGTTGAACTCCAGGCGATGCGATTTCTTGTTCAGGCCCGCCGAGGTGTTTCCGCGCAGTTCCATGTAGGCGTTGTCGTAGAGTTCGCCGTCGTGGAAGAGGGCGATCCGACCACCGGACTCGGTGTCGATGCCGGCCAGTTGATTGGGGGCGATGAAGAGGTGGAAGACCGGCAGTTGTGTCACCAGATTGGTGAGCTGGACGAGGGTGCCGAGGTATTCTGGGGAGGTGGTCGCGCTGGGGAAGAGCGGCCAGCGGGAGGTGGCACCCAGGGTGTCTGTGGCCACGATCCGGTAGCGGATCAGTTGTCCCGGCGAGGCCAAGTCGGCAGACAAGGTCGCCGCGTAGACCCCATCCCCGGCCGCACCGTCTCCGTGAGCTCCGTCATCCCACATCGGGATCCCGGTCTCCGCGCCGAAGAGGATGCGGTAGCGCAGCGTGACACCGGCGACCGGTTGAAAGGTGGCCCGTACTCGCGCCGTGACGCGGAGGTCTTCGGCATCGGTAGGGACCTGGGGTGTGTGCACGACATCCCGGATGAGCGGTCCGGGCAGGGCGGTGCCTCCTAAATTGGGCCCTCCGGGTGTGGGTCGCGTGAAGTAGACGCCAGAAGGTCCTCGATCCCAGGAATTGCCCTGAGGCACTTGGACAACGCCATGCGAGAGATCGGGCACTTGCCGTGGGTAGGTGGGTTTGAATTCGCTGGCGATATTCGTGCCGTCGGGCCGCACGAGAGCAAGGTATTCGCTGCCGGCCGAGAGTTGAAAATTGGTGTGCAGGCGGGATCCCGGAGTGCGCCGATCGGCACCCGATGCAAAGACCACCAGGAATCCGCCGGCCGCCAGATTGGTGGCAGGAAACCGCCACTTCGTCAGGTCGCCGGCGTCATCCGTGAGCGACCACCCGCGCAAGTCCAGCGGAGCGTCCGCGGGGTTGAAGAGTTCGATCCAGTCCACGTACTGCCCGGTCTCGTCCTTGAGGGTGCGCGTGTTGGAGGCCATGAACTCGCTGAGGTAAGGGGCTGCCTCTGAGGCGTCTGGGTCTAAGCGCACGGCCCAGGGGGATCCGGCGAACGAATTGGGAGACTTGGCCAAGTCGGTGATGCCGTGCCCCGGGGCCCAGGTGAACTTCACCGGACCGACTGGAGGGGGTGTGACGGTGAAGCGGAACTGGCTCGGAGTCGCGGCAGTCAGGGTCGTCGCAGGTGTGCCATTAATGAGCAGGTCCGAGGGGTCGACTCCAGTAACCGGTTCGCTGAATAACACGGTGACCGAATTTAAGTCCCGCACGGTGGCCCCGTCGGCCGGTTGCAGGGCGGTGGGCGTGGGCGGTGTTCGATCTTCCAATAGGTACACGGCCAATCCGACAGCCGGTGTTTCTGGTTCGAACCGATTCGGAGGTTCCGCTAAGTCGGTGATGGTTTGGCGGGCGTCCCAGGCCACGGTGACCGGACCGTAGGCCGGTTGAGTGAACTCGAAGCGGTGGGTTGTCGGCGGGATGACGGAAACCGAGCGAGCTCCGATGCCATTGACCAGCAGGTGGGCGGCCACCACTCCGGTGACCGGTTCGCTGAAAGTAACACTCAACGCGGTGAAGTTCTCCAGTGTAGAGCCTTGAGCGGGATCGAGGCCCAGCACTCTGGGTCGAATGGCATCCTTCAGAACGGAATCCAGCGAGGCATCGAATCCTAGGTCGCTGCTGCCGAGGCTGCTTTGAAAGACCTGCACTGCCAGGACATTGGTTCCGGTCCGCAGGTAACTGCCCGGGGAGGCAAGGGGATATTCGGTGACGGCGACGGGTTCGGTGGCGTTGTCGGCCAGGGTACTCACACCAACCGCGTCGCCCGGGGATCCCGGCACGTTCACCCGCAGCACCTCGGTGCCATTAATCCAGGCCACAAACCCATCGTCCACCAGCGCGCCCATCCGAAGGCTGACCACATCGGATGGGTTAGAAACGACGAAGGATCGACGCAGGAAGATCGACCCGTAGACAGTTTGCATCCCGCTGATCTGGGTGCCGTCTGGCAGAACATCGCCATACCAGAAGGGCGCTGGAGCCGACGCGAACTGAGTCTCCTTGAACTCGACGGTGCGCCACGCCGTGACCGGAGCCGAGGCCTCGTTGGTTCCTGGCCGCCAACGCCAGGTTGCGCCGGTGGGAATCAGTGTTTCGGCCTGAAGATTGAGGCTAATTTGTGCGGTCAATCCGACCCAAAGAACGATGAACAACCACTGAGTAACCCCGTCGAGTTTTCGGGGCCGAGGTCTGCTAGGGATTACTTGCAGACAATTCTCCGGGGTCATTCCAAAAGGCTAGGAGGACCCGGTAGGATCAACAAGCGTGCAAGCCCTGAGACACCAGGGTTGGTGGGGTTAACTCTCATTCAAAGTGCGGCTCGTTGTCGCGGTTCCAGAAACGAGCCACAGCCTTGCGTTGGGCGGGGTCTTTATGAAGTTGGCCGATGATGTCCAATCGGCGCTTGGATTCGGCATGGCCGTCGCAGAAGACCAGCGATGTGCGGCCGGCGTGGATTTCCAGCGGCCATTGCCGTTCCTCATACATCCCGATGAATCCGCTCCAGTCGCGGTCGCCCTTCTTTTTCACGTCCCAGTTGCTGTCGCCGAAAGAAATCATCTCGGAGGGGTTCTTTACCGAGGCTTCTTCATCCTTCAGGTAGCCCAGCTTGGCCGGAGCCCCACTGCCGAATTTCGGAACCCATTGCGACTGCTGGGGTGCGGCTGGGCAGCGGAAAATATCGGTGTTCTGTCCACCATACATGCTGCTGCGGAGCAGGGCTGGCCAGATCCAGGCGGCCCCGTCGCCGCCGTCGATGCCCACCGGATACACCCCGTGGTCCATAATGTAGGTGATCGTCGCCAGGCCCATTTGGCGCAAATTGCTAATGCATTTCACGCCGTTGGCCTTGGCCTTGGCCTTCGAGAGCGCCGGCAAGAGCATCCCGGCCAAAATGGCGATGATGGCGATGACCACCAGTAGTTCGATGAGGGTGAAACCGGTCGCACCGTGGGCTCGGTGAGCGGTCCGTTGGTTTAGGGTTGTCGGATGCATGGGGTGCGTGGGGAGGGTTTTCCGGGGAATGGAATTTCTTTAGCACCCGTTGGCCATCCACGGAAGGGGAATCCGCCGATGGGTTTACCTTCCGCGATAGACCGGCGGCCGCGGGGTTGGACCGCAGCGAGCATTGGATCGCAGCACCCCAATCCCTTCGCGCGAAAGCCCCTGCCTTCCGAACGATCCCTGCGATCGTAGGTCCAACCCCGCAGAGCCAATCCAAGACTGCACCTCCCCCACCGTGGATTGCCGTTTCCGGGCAGCCCCCGCAGCCGGTGCGGGCAATTCGATCTCCCCGTTACCCCTCGCCTCCGGGCTTTCCGGCGGTGGGGTTGCTGCGCTAGGCTTAGGTTCATGTTCGACTCCCTGAGTGGCAAATTGCAGAACGTCTTCCGCAACCTGCGCGGACTAGGGAAGATTTCCGAAGGCAACGTCGCGGAGTCCCTGCGCGATGTGCGCATGGCACTTCTGGAGGCCGACGTGCACTTCAAGGTCGCCAAGGATTTCGTTGAATCAATCAAGGCTAAGGCCCTGGGCGAAGAAGTTGTTCAGTCGGTCCATCCGGGCCAGCAGATGGTTAAGATCATCAGCGATGAGTTGGTCACGTTGTTGGGTTCAGAAAATCAGGGGCTGCACCTCACCGGCAATCGTATCGTCCGGCGGCCATGGATCAGTTGGCTACTCTTGGCGCGCAAATCGGAGTGCCCGTCTTCGTGATGAAGGGCGAGACCGACGTGATTAAGATCGCTCGGGAGGCCCTCGAATACGCGGCGGGTCACCAGTGCAACACGGTCATTTTTGACACCGCCGGGCGTCTTCAAATCGACGAAAACTTAGTCCAGGAATTGGTGCGTCTGCGTGATCTTATTAAACCGGCCGAGACCCTGCTGGTCCTCGACGCGGCCACGGGCCAAGAAGCCGTCAGCGTGGCCACCCATTTTGATAAGGCCCTCAACATCACGGGTGCCATTCTGAGCAAACTCGATGGTGACGCCCGCGGTGGTGCGGCGTTGTCTTTCCGACATGTGGTCGGCAAGCCCATCAAGTTCATGGGCGTCGGCGAGAAGCTGGATGATCTCGAGCTGTTTCATCCCGAGCGCATGGCCCAGCGCATCCTGGGCATGGGCGATGTCGTCACACTGGTCGAGAAGGCGATCGATCGGATCGATGCCTCCAAGGCGATGGATCTCGAGGAGAAGATGCGCAAGGGTCAGTTCACCTTGGAT
>JAPLUH010000025.1 GCA_026397675.1 Verrucomicrobiota bacterium | reverse complement strand
TTGGTGTCCGCAATATCGATCCGTCGGTGATCCCGGCCGTCGCTTCTCTGGTGACCCCGGCCGTGAGTCCGGCGCTCCAGAAATCGCTCATCGAGGCCCTGGGTTCCGCCCCCGAAGGTGGCATGGCTCTGGTCCAACGATTCGCCCAGTTGCCCACCGGTCAGTTGGAGACGGCCTTTGCTCAGGTACTCAAGCGGGCCGACTCATCGGCCGCCTTCATCGAGGCGCTCGCCGCTCACAAGATCGACGTGGTGCTGCTCGGACCTGCCCGCCTGCACCGTCTCCGCACCCACGGTGATGCCAAGATCGCGGCCCGAGCCACCCAGGTCATCGACGACCTGAAGGGGCCCGAGGCCAAGGAGAAAGACGCCCTCATCGCTAAGTTGCAGCCGGAAGTGGAGAAGCCGGGCGATGTGGCCAACGGTAAGAAGGTCTACACCGCCAACTGCGCCGGCTGCCACATTTACAAGGGTGAGGGCCGCAATTTAGCTCCCAACCTCAACGGCATGGGGGCCCACGGTGCGGCAGACTTACTCATCCACATCGTGGACCCGAACCGCGTGGTCGAGCCGAACTTCATCAGCGTTAGCATCGAGACCAAGTCGGGGGATCAGTTCGATGGCATCATCGAGCGTGAGAATGCCTCGGAAGTCGTCCTGCGCGATGCGTCGTCCGACCACACCTTGCGTGTCTCTGACATCGCCAGTCGCAAGTCCACGGGGCGCTCGCTCATGCCTGAGGGCTTCGATGCCTTGGGCGCAGCGGCTCTGCGGGATTTGCTGGCCTACATGACCGTGGATGACAATCGTTTCCGCATCATTGATTTGGGTGGGGCCTTCACGGCCAACAGCGGTCGTGGCCTCTACATCACGCCGGAGCAGGAGGACGACACCGTCACCTTCCGCAGCTACGGCCTCAAGCGCGTCGAAGACATTCCTTTCGACGTGATTAGCCCGGAGAAAGCGGTCGCCAACGTCGTCGTTCTCAAGGGGGGAGCGTCGGACTCCTGGTCGCGCAAGAGTCTGCCTAAGCGGGTCGAGGTGAAGGTGGGTGTGGCGGCCTCCAAGCTGCACATCCTGGGCGGCGTGGCCGGCTGGGGCTATCCCGCGGTGGGCGAGAAGATCAATGCCCTAAAAATGACGGCCGTTTTTGAAGGCGGCGCGACGCAGGAGATCCTCCTGAAGAACGGCGTAGAAATCGCCGATTACCGGGGTCGTACGGATGTGACGGGTTCCAAGGGATTGCCGAGTTGGACCAAGGGGCCCGGCCAAATCCGCTGGCTGACCAAGAACATTACCAAGCCCGGTGTGATCCAGAAATTGGTGCTGGAGAGCTACGACAATGAAGTGGCGCCGACCCTCTTCGCCATCACGGCCGAGTTGGGTGCGCCGGCGGGACCTGAGCAGGCGCAGGCCAATCCGGTGGCGGCACCGCTGAAGTGGGGCAATGGGCTTAAGACACTGCTCATTGGCGGTGGTTCTTCGCACGACTACAACCGCTGGTTCAACTTGGCGGACGTAGCGATGCTCAATGCTTCCGGGCACATTTCGGCCAACTACCGCGAGCCACAGGACGTGAGTGTCGAGGCTGTGACGTCCGCGGACATCCTGCTCATCAGCGCCAACAAGGCCTTTCCCGATGCGGCGGTGCGCGAGGCCATCGCTGCCCATGCTGCGGCCGGCAAGGGACTGGTGCTATTGCACCCGGGCCTGTGGTACAACTGGGCCAACTGGCCCGCCTACAACCGTGAGTTGGCCGGCGGCGGTTCCCGCGGCCATGACGCTTACGGGGAGTTCGAAGTCACCGTCACCGGCGTGAAGCATCCCTTGCTTCAGGGTGTTCCGGAGCACTTTAAGCTGAGTGACGAGCTCTACTACTACGAGGCCGACCCGGCTGGAACGCCCATTCAGGTGCTGGCCACCGCCCACTCTAAGTCCAAGAACAAGGACTTCCCGCAGGTCTTTGTGGTGAACCATCCCAAGGCCCGCATCGCCGGCATCACGTTGGGTCACGACGCCATCGCTCACGGGCATATCGCCTATCAGCAGTTGCTCAAGAACGCGGTGCTGTGGACGGCTCACAAGGAGGCCTGGATCACGGCCAACGCGAAGTAAGCTTCAGGCTAGATTCGATGCAGCGCGGCGGGTGTGCCAATCACCCCGCCGCGCTGTTTGTTTTTCGGCGACCGGTTGAAAGAGTCCGCGCGTCGGCTCACAGTGCCCAGACAACGGTGGGTGCCGTTGATGGGTCCCTCTATGAACCACCGAATGCTTGCACCGAACGGTTGGAGAACCTTTTGGACCATGGTCCTGATCGGGTGGGCCATGGCTCTCCGAGCGGGGGCTGTCACTCTGGATTTGGACTTTCGGCCCACCTGGGATGCCAAACCGCTGGAGCTCGAGGCGCTGCGCCATGAGACCGGGGCTGGCGAGTTGCTGTCGGTGACCCGCCTGAGCGCTCTGTTATCGGGAGCCGCGCTGGAGACCGTTGACGGGAAGTGGGTAGAACTGAGTCCGGCCCACGC
>JAPLUH010000397.1 GCA_026397675.1 Verrucomicrobiota bacterium | reverse complement strand
TCGCCAAACTGGTCGGTCTCCACACCCATGCGCTGGGCCATCAAGAGGAGAAGATTGCTCATGTGGGCCTCCGAGTTCACGGGGCGGCTGCACAACTGATAATGCGCGGGGCTGAGCGCTCCATCAGCGCCGACGGCATAGCCTTGGAAGCCCGGGGCCTCGTTGTTGAAATCGACGTGGCTGCCATGCTTCAGGCGGAGGTCGGAACCGCCGGCAAGCACGAGCGGGAGGTTCGCATTGCCATGGCTGTGGCCATAACACATGCCGCTGCCAAATAGAGCCATCGTGGAGCCAAGAAGCGGCTTACCGCTAATATCTTTGGTGTCCGCGAGCCGTGTAAGAAAGTAGCTAAACTGCTCAATGGCGAAGGTGTCGTACTGGGTGAGCTTCTCCATGTAGCCCGCATCGCCACCGTGGTGGCTGAGTTGATGGCGGGACTCAGTGATTCCGATCTCGGGAATAGCGAAGGCATCTCCTTCTCCACCCAGGCTGAAGGTGGCCACGCGCGTCACATCCGTTTGGAAGGCGAGAACCATGAGGTCGTAAACGGTGCGGAAATAATCCCCCGCCAGGGTGGCGGCGATGTCGCGGTGGGTGCGTTTGCGATCGGCATCGGAGATAGCCGGCAGCGGCGTGTCAATCCAGGCATCTGCCCGACGCGCGCGAATTTCTGCCTCACGCACGGAGGTGAGGTATTGCTCCATGCGTCCCTTGTCTGCAGCGCCCATCTTCTTCTCGAGCTGGCGCACCTCTGCGAGGTTGGCGTCCAACACACTGCCTTTGCGACGCAAGGCTCTGCGCTGGGCCAGTTTGCCGCCCTTCGGTTCCTCGAACAGGGAGGCGAAAATCTCACTGCAACGACGCATCGCGGGCAACCGCACGCCATCGGCAGTGCAGGCGAGGGAGTCCCCCGTGAGGGCCACCTCCATCGAAGCGACTCGCGTGTCTTGCGCGGTGATCTCGGCCATCTTTTGGTCGAGTGAGATAGTGTTGCGATCGGACGGGCCGAGCTTTCCACCCGTCAGCCAAACATTAATGCAGTTGTGATGATGGCTGAGAGCTCCCGGGTGATGCAGCCCGCTGATAGGCGTAATGACATCGCGGTGTTTTTCCAGGGGTTTCAGCGACCGGGAGAACGGGTAGTCCTTGCCCGACTTGAGGATCTGGTAGTTGAGCGAATGGACGCCGTTGGCCAGGTAGATGAAGGCGCTGCGCCGAGGCGTGGCGGTGGATTTTTCTGCTGCGCTCAGCGGGACCATGCTGTCGAGCAGGGGCAGGGATATGAAACTGCCCAACGCGCGAAGAGCATGGCGACGGTTGATCAACCAAGATTGGGATAGGTAGTTGCTCACAGAGATTTTCTTTCGTGGGTAGATCAGCGTTTGCGCATCAAATCGGACACAGCCACGGCGCGGACCATGTCCTTGAGCCGATATTGGTTTTTCTTCGCGGCGGCTTGGATGAGCGCGAGATCAGCCTGGTCGTCAAAGGTCATCGGGCGACGAAGGCCGTAAATACAAAGATGCTCGATGAAGGCGCGAGCCAGTGGGTCGCGGTCGTCGAGCAGCAATCCTTTGAAATCGCTCGCATCCTTGAACGGACGCCCATCGGGCATCACGCCGGCGGGATTGATCAAAGGATCCTCGCCGACTCCGGCTGCGACGTTCTCCCGCGTGCGCCATCGACCGATGGCGTCGTAGTTGTCCCAAGCGAGTCCTAATGGGTCGATCTTGGCATGGCAGGCCGCACAGTTCGCATCGTTGCGGTGCGCTTCCAGTTTGTCGCGAAGCGTTGCCTTGGGGCTTTTGGGCGGATTGGGTTCGATGGCCGGCACATTGGCTGGCGGCGGCGGTGGCGTCTTGCCGAGGAGTACCTGGCTAAGCCAAACGCCGCGATGAACCGGGCGGTGGCGGGTGCCGTCGGAGGTCAACCCGAGCACGGCGCCAATCGTCAGCAAACCGCCGCGATGATGCTCGCGCTTGAGTGGTACGCGTTGGAAGCCGCCCACCTGCATCTCCGGATATCCATAGAAATCAGCGAGCCGGGCGTTGGCCATGGTCCAGTCGGAATCAATGAAGCTGTCGATGGTGGCGTTCTTTGCGAACATCTCCCGCAAATACTCGATGGGCTCGGCGCGCAGGCTCGTCTCGAGCCATGCGTCGTAGTTCGGATAGAGCTTCTTGTCCGGCGGGAACATGCCGAGGCGGTGCAGTTGCAGCCACTGCCGCGCAAAATCGTCGATGAAGCCGCTCACTTTACGATCCATAAGCATCCGGTCCACTTCCTGACTCAGACCTTCGTCGTAGAGCTTGCCGCCTTGGGCCGTGGCGACGAGTCCGGCATCGGGCATCGAACTCCAGAGGAAATACGAGAGTCGGGAGGCCAGTTCCCATTCGCTAACACGGTCACGGGCCTCTGGCGCGCCCTCGACGAGGTAAATGAAATGCCTGGAGGTCATCACGCCTTGCATGGCAACTCGGTAGGCGTCGACGGTCTTTTCTCCCGCCTCGCGCTCAGCGCGGTAAGACTTCAGAAACTCCACCAACTCCTCATTTTTCACCGGCCGTCGCCAAGCGCGTTCGGCAAAGCGTTGCAAATACCCGGCCACCACCTCGGGCGTCGCATCATTGGGCGGCACCAAGCCTACGGACCGGGACCGTTCTTCTTCAGACACCAGCGGTCCTTCCCATTCAATCCAATCGAGCAGCACTGTGGAGAAAAGGCCGTTGCCCCGGTCGTCGAACATCTGCGGCGCATTGGCATTCAGGAGCAAGGTCTGGCTGCTATGCGTGAACATGTAGCCGGGGCTAGTCAGCGCGTTGCGGAAGGCCGCGCCTTGTCTCCGGTCCACCACATCCGTCGCGACCACGCAGAAATCGAGCGTCACCGGCATTTCGAGAAACAACTCGAACTCATAAATCTGCGGACTGTCCTCTGGAGCCGTCAGGTCAAACTCAACGAGGCCTGCCACCGTCTCCTCTCCGGTCCGCTTGCCAATGCTCAGGTGGGCCGGTTGACCTCCGGGCGGACGAATGCCGCTGGCCTGAATACGCACTTTGTAGAGACCACTGTGCTCCGGACCGGTCTTACCGAACCAGTTCGGCGAGAGGGCGGTTTGGACCTGCCCGGGAAAGAGGAGATAACGCAGCGGCCGTTGGATGCCGAAACGCTCCAACACCGCCCGCTGTTCTTTGCCCCCTCCATAACGCAATTCGGCGGCGTCCTTGCGAGCTTTGCGAACCTCGCCAGACACCGTCGGAAACGCGCGATCGAGGACCAGTTCCGCAGCGCGGTAATAGCGGTCGACATGCGATGGCGACAACGACAGCTCCGATCCAATGCGTTCAAACCCATGCCAGAGTGTGTCTTCGTTCAGCTCGCCGGGCTTCGCCGGATCATATCGCACGCCGAGCAAATCATAGACGGTGTTTTGATACTCCTTTCGGCTCAGCCGATAATGCGCCACCGCCGGTCGCGCCGCCATCCGCGCCGCACGGCCCTCCTTGATCCGCGAATCCAAACCCGTCACGAACACCGCGATCTCTTCCTGCGTCGGCCGTTTTTCCTTCTTCGGCGGCATCTCACCCGAATTGACCTGCTCCATCATCTCAGCCCAGTGGTGCGTGTCTGCGCCGAGTTTAAAATCACGAGAGAGCCGGTCGATCCGCAAGTCACCCTTCTCCTTCTCTGGGCCATGACAGCGAATGCAATGGTTCTCAAGGAAGGCGTCAAACGGATCTGCGGCACGAACCACCTCCACGAAACCCAGGTGGGTCGCCAAGAGAAGCGCGGCGGCGAACGACGCGCGAAAGCGACGACAGAAAGGCTTGTTTCGGGGGACCCAATCAGCACTGGTCCAGCTCAGGGAACTGGATGAACCAACGGAGCGTTGGTCAGCCTGTTGCGAGTTCGCGTTCATGCCAATGACCGGGGGACAGGGGACAGTTGGGAGATTGGGGTCATCGTTGTTGCCCTGCGTTGGTTTGTCCATCCTCGGCGCAAGATTTGGGAGTCCGGCAACAAGTCTTGAGAGAGAGTTCTGCAATAGGGGACTCGGAGGTTCCGTCTGTCTCATGCCCTTTGGGCACTCGCTCGGATTTGTGGGCTGACATTCGGCGGCGCTTTGCAATTTCAACCGCCCGATACCACAGGTCAGCGGGGAGGCGGTTTGCATCTCGAGGCGTTCAGGGAATGTTTGAAATATGTCCGGTTCATGGAAGTTTTTAGAAATCACAGGAGCGATGACACTCTGTGGGGAGTTGTTGCTGGCCAGACTGCCCGCGCTTTCCCGATCCGAACCTTGAGAGAAAACCCCATGACACCGGAGCAAACAAAATTGGCACGGCAACGCCTGTCACTGGGCATCGTGAATGTGGGATTCTGGGTGATGGCCTCAGTCTGCGGGCTGGCGCTCATTCGCTCGGGCCGAGGGTCCATCAACGGGGCCGAAACGATCGGAATCGCCGCCGCAGTCCTGGGGGTCCAAGCAATCTTCGACGCGCTCGGCGGCGGCGTGCTGGTGCCCGGGACACGCCCAACCCCGTGGGCCTTCCTCAAGAGCTGGGGCCGCGGCGCGATGGTCCATACCCTGGTCGTGGCGGTCATCGGGGTTGTGGCAACACTGAGCCTGCAATGGACCGGCGGGTGTTGCACCGGGTTGGTCGCCTCGACCATCGCGCTGTCGCTGACGCGACGATTCCTCCACGCCGCCATCAGCGGGGGCGCTTTACAGCCGGTGGCCAACGAGCGGGGTGAGAGCTTTCTTACCACCCGGGTGAACGATCCTTCCTTCACCGGAGGGCTCGTCGGATTTGGGTCCCGTGCTGAAATTCTTGTGCCCGAAGCCTGGTGCCAGAGTCTTCCCAAGCCCGAACTCCAGGTGGAGTTATCGCGCCGGCGATGGCAGGCAGAGAACGGGTTGCCCTTCCGCACCGTCATCCTCTTGCTGCTCTGGAACCTGACGGGTTGCCAAGCGGGGGCGCTGGCCTTCGACCTCGGATCCCTGCCCACCGGCACCGCCGTGCTGGGTCAGGCGTGCTGGATGACCCTCTGGAGCTTCCTGGGTTTGCTGGTGCTACCGAGCTTGGGACGGGCCTCAGTCTTCGCAGCCGACCGAGCCGTGGCCTCAATGAATCTCGATCCCTCCGGGTGGATTCGCAGACTCCCCACCATGACTGGTGAGGACGGCAACGCACGGCCGTGGGTTGAGGCGATCTTCTACCCGATTCCCTCGGCGGCCCGCCGGATCGAGTCGCTCGGATCACCCGTTCGGAGACCGGTCTTGGGCGACCTCGCCCGATCCCAACTCTACTATTCGCTCGCGGGACTCACCCTGCTCGGCCGCTCCGTCCACTGCAATGTGGGGCGTCCGGCTCTCTGGGTCTTCCCACCGTCAGCCTGAGGTTGTCTGAACTATCGCTCGGGCCGCGGCCAGTCCGGAGAGGGCGGCTCCCTCGATGCCACCGGGTCCGAAGGCGTCACCCGCCAGGACGAGGGGTGGTCGTTGGCACGCCACCATGCAGGGAGACTCGTCGGAAATCCGAGGGCGGCTGTACCGCCATCCGTGAACCTGAAATTCTCGAATACCCGGGCCGATCCATTCGCGTGCGGCCTCGATGAGCAAAAGCCCGGTCTCCGTCCGGTCTCGATCCCAATGCTCAAGGCTGAATGCGGCCGTGGCGTGAAGGGTCACCGCCGGCACCGGCGAGATGCCTTTTGCCTGGTTGTCCGAGACCCACGCTAACGGGCCCGAGGTCGGAGCGAGACCACCCGGGAAAGGGATGCGCGACGAGGGCTCGTTCAAGACAACCATCACCGCAAGGCATCGATGGTATTCGATGGCGGCAAGGCGCCCTCGGAGATCGGGCGACAGGTCCACGGCGCCCGCGTCGAGCAAGGCGAGCGATTGTGGGGCCGGTAGAGTGAGAACCACGGCCTCGGCCGGGAACACGGTGCCGCTGGACGTGGACGCGATCCATCGGGATCCCTCCGTCCGCAGGGCGGTGAGCGCCGTCTCCGAGAAGACTTCCAAACCCTGGGCTAGGTGCTTGGCCACGGCTGCCATCGTAGGAGCACCCCGCCAGCGGCAGGGAACCTCGCTACCGGAGTCTGCGGTGGCGGGCCACCACTCGGTCCGCGCTGGCCCGAGGCGTTCCCGCCACCAGCGCTCGGGCAAGCGTCCACCCTGAAGGTCGAGACACGGGGCGCCATGGTCGAAGATCGCGTCACCGATCCGTCGGGTGGCCAGGCGCCCTCCGACGCCGCGCCCCTTATCGATCACCCTCACGGTGAGCCCGGCCCGCTGCAGTTCGCCGGCGGCCAACAAGCCTGCGATGCCCGCCCCGACGACGAGAACCTCCGAAGGTGGGACGGGACTAGACGAAGGACTCCTTGTCGGAGACGACAGGCTGAATGACACGGTCCCAGTCTGGACCGGGGAAGTGTGAGCGCAACCCCGCCCGGTTCGACGGGGATCCCACCGCCGCGCGCCAAGCGGTATTCCATCAGAGAAGATCTTCGCAGGCTCCAAAACCTAGATCCCAAACCTGAACCTAAAATTTCTTGGAGGCTATGCGAAGAGCTCTTGCTGCACCGGGCCCATATCCCGCTCCGGGCTGGGGTCCGACACCCCGCTGAGCAGACCCTCGCGGTACCGGGCCTCGGCGTCGACGCCCCGGAAGACGTGGCCCTTACGGCTGCCGTGGCGCAAGTACACCCGACGCGACTCCTCACGGGCGGCGACGCTGGATCGCACGCGGGCAATCCGCTCCTTGGCCTCCAGCACCGCCCGACGGGGGTCGACCCTCGGGGCGGGATAGTCGACACCGATCACGCACCGGACGGCCTCTTGCTGCGAATGCGTCATGCGCCACGGTTCGGCCAGAAAGACGTCGGGCACGCCAGCCAGTTCAGGCACCCAGCGGCGAATGAACACGCCCTTCGGATCTTGCTCAATGGCCTGACGGGCCGGGGAATAGATGCGCACGGTGTTGATGCCAGTCGTGCCGCTCTGCATCTGCGCCTGGCTAAAATGGATCCCTGGCTCGAAATCGAGAAAGCACCGGGCCAGGTGGATCGCCGTCGGACGCCAATGGAGCCAGAGGTGGTAGGAAGCCACGCTCATCACCAAGGCACGCATGCGGAAGTTGAGCCATCCCGTGGCCCGAACTGCCCTCAGGCAGGCATCGACCATCGGGAAGCCCGTGCGCCCCTGACGCCACGCCTCAAGGCGCAGCTGGCCCTCCTCGGACTCGGTGAAGGCCTCGCGCAACCCATCGTAGACCGGGTTGAAGTTCTCGAACTCGATGCGCGGCTCGTCCTCGAGCTTCTGCATGAAGTGGCAATGCCACCGCAGGCGCGCCTGGAAGCTGGTGAGGGCGCCAGACCAGCGGCGATCCAACGGCTCCCCAGCGCTGAGCATCGCCCGCAAGGCCTCCTGCCGGTGCCCGGCCGCTTGGTGCACCCTGCGCATGGAGACACAGCCCCAGGCGAGGTGGGCACTGAGACGCGAGCACGCCGTCCAGGCGGTGAGGGGGCTCGACATCTCCGCTCGGTAGCCGACGCCGCGTTCCTCAAGAAAACTCCCCAACACTTCCCGCGCCGCCGTCTCGCCGCCGCGCTGGAGTTCGATCGGAATCACCGGACCCAAGCCCAGTTGCTCCGGACCCAAAACTCCGTCGGAGACCAGGCCATTCGGACGCCCGGATCCGAGCACCTCCGGGGACGACTCGATGCGGCCTGACATGCTCTGGGCCCAGCGTTGGGCCCAGCCGTCGCGGGATCGCAACCGCCGGACGACCCCGTCCTGGCGTCGCTCCTGCCAGTCGATACCGCGCTCACGGCACCAGCGTGCGACACGGAGATCCCGGTCGAAGGTCCGACGATTGCCCGTCTCCTCATGCGACCAAAGCCGGAGAAAACCCGTCTCGCGATGCAGTCGTTCGAGCTGCTCCACGGCCTCGCCACGCCGCAACAGCAGACACCCTCCACGCCGGCTCCACTCCGACTCCAACTCCTGGAGCGCATCGGCGATGAAGCGGGAGTGCGACGCATCCCACTCGGGTGACTCGAGCAGCTCGGGCTCGTAGAGGTAGAGGCCGATCACGGGGCCCAGCCGCAAGGCCTCCATCAAGGGTGCGTGGTCACTGATCCGAAGGTCGCGCTTGAACCACACCACCTGCCAGTCGGCGCGCCTCGCGAAAATTGGGCCCAGCGC
>JAPLUH010000119.1 GCA_026397675.1 Verrucomicrobiota bacterium | reverse complement strand
GCGAGGGCCTGAGGGTATTGGATCCGTGACACCGCGGGAACTGTGTCACCCGGCGCCGGCAATGCCCGTTGGAAGGCGTTAATCTCCAGACCTCTGGGTTGTGTCGGTGCTTGCGCCGCCAACCCAAGGGTCAATAGGGCTGCCAGCGGCAACCACCCCCATCGGAAGCTTCCTGAACTCATGGTGGAGGCAATAGCAGATTGTCCCGCGAGGGCGAGCCTGTTTTGATCCAGTGGTCTCGGGAGGTCGGATTCGGGTGGCACCGAAGACCCAGGAGACGTATGCAACGGGCCGTAACAATGGGTGAGACTTCCTTCCAATGGCTTAAGACGGGCGACGATGCCTTTTCGGCCCTCATTGCTGCGATTGAAGGGGCGCGTAAATCCGTTTGCCTGGAGACCTACATCTACGCGGTCGGCAACCCGGGCGAAGCCGTTCGCAGCGCCCTGATTCGGGCGGCGCAGCGAGGCGTGTTTGTCCGCGTGCTCATTGACGGGTTGGGCTCGTCCTCGCTCGACGCGGAGTTCTTCGACCTGCTCCGCGCACCCGGTGGTGAGGTGAGGGTCTTCAATCCACTGACATTGCGTCGGCTGCCCGTCCGCAGTCACCGCAAGCTCCTGGTCGTCGACCGGACCTTGGCCATCACTGGAGGGTTCAATGTGGCTCCGGAATACCTGGGTGATGGTATTCATTCCGGATGGCGGGACATTGGTATTCGTCTGACCGGTCCGGTGGTCGAGACGCTCGACGATAGTTTTGAAGCCATGTGGGAGCGGGCGGACCAGCGCCCGCTTCGCTTTCCGCGCCTGCGTCGTCGCAACCCGGTGGACTCTCGGTCGAGCGCGTCGGATGGCATTCGAGTGCTGCCTAGCGGACCGGGTCGCGGTCGAAACGCCTTTCTGGCCGAGTTTCTAAATTGCCTGGAGGAGGCGCGCGACGTTCGTATCGCTGTAGCTTACTTTCTGCCGGGATTGGCCTTGCGGGCCGCTCTCCGTCGGGTGGCCGCTCGTGGTGGGCGGGTCCGGATCTTGGTGCCGGGGAAATCCGATGTGGCCATCTCGCTTCGGGCGGGGCGTTTTCTCTACGGCCGGATGCTGCGCTCTGGGGTGGAAATCCGCGAATACACCCCCCAGGTTCTGCACGCTAAACTTTATCGTGTGGACGACTCGGTCTTTGTTGGTTCGTCCAACCTCGATACGCGCAGTCTGCACATCAACCACGAGTTGATGGTGCGCATCCAGCATCCGCAGGCCGCCGCGGACACAGCCGCGTGGTTTGATGCAACCGAAGCGATGGCTGCGCCCGTGGATGTGATGACTTGGTCTCGGTCGCGGTCTTGGTGGGAACGGCTCCGTGAGCGCTGGAGCTTTCTCGTGCTCTCACGGATTGATCCTTACGTGACCCGCTGGCTCGCCGACGATCCTCGCTGAGAGCCTGCCGCGGTCACACGGCCTCTTGCAGCGCGCGGATGCGGTCGTCGAGAGGCGGGTGCGAGGAGAACCAGTTGCCGTAATTGTGGCTGATCTTGAAGGCCGCCAAGGATGCCGACCGATCATCGAGCACTCCGCCACCTTCGTGGATCGTCTTGAGGCGTTGCAGCGCACCGACCATGGCATCTCGGCTTTGGAGACGAGCAGCCATCGCGTCCGCGGCAAACTCACGCCGGCGGCTGTAGGCCATGACCACCAGAGACGCCAAAAGGCCCAGGAAGATTTGTGCGACCATCGAGCCGATAAAGAACCCCATGCCTGTGCCCGATGAGCGCTCCTGGTCATCGCGTCGGTTGCCTTGTAGAAAAGAATCGACCAAGAGCCCGATGATTCGAGAAAAGAAGATCACGAAGGTATTCAGAACCCCTTGGAGCAGCGTCATGGTGACCATGTCCCCATTGGCGATATGGGCCACTTCATGGGCTAGCACGCCCTCGACCTCCCGTTGGCGCATTTGATGCAACAGGCCCGAACTGACGGCAACCAGTGCGCTATTGCGCGAGCGACCTGTGGCGAATGCATTGGCTTCCGGGCTGTCATAAATGCCCACATCCGGCATGGGGATGCCCGCCTTTTTGCTCTGCGCTTGGACGGTCTGGATGAGCCATTCTTCCGTGCTGTTGCCCGGGGTCTTGATGAGCTCGATGGAGTAGGAGCGGATGGCCATCCACTTGGAGATCAGGAGCGAAAACAGGCTGCCGGAGAAACCGATGACCATCGACATCACCATGAGCCCTGTGTAGCTCACCCCATGGGCCCCAATCCACCGGTCGAGGCCGAGAGCTCGGACCACGATGGAGATGACCACAAGGACCGCGATATTTGTCAGCGCAAAGAGCGTGATGCGTTTCATGAGTTCTGGATCGATGGATCGCGCGCACGGCGACCACTCAGAAACAAATAGGGGGTCTCCGCCGGTCCTGCAACTGGGAGAAGGCACCTGGTTTTCAAATCCGCCCGGGAGCCGTTTCCAGAAGTCGGGCCCGCAATTGAATCTCGGGAAAGATTGCCAACGGCCGGCCGCTCCCGTAACCAATTGGTCCAGTCCCTAACTATGCCCCTGTTTGGCAAACCGAAGAATCCTGAAGAACACCGTTATTACCTCCTGCCTGGTCAAGGGCGAGGGGCGCGGAAGAAGCATTTTCAGCAGCTCTTCGCGGCGATCGTCGTCGGCTGCATCTTTTCGGCGATCCTCGGGTTGCTGCTCTGGCAATTAAACCGACGCTGAAAGCCGGCAGGCTCCACGTCGATCGCTAGCCTCAACGAAGAATCCGAGACGGGTCGAAGTTCTCGTCGAGCCCGTCACTCCCGGCAGCAGCACTGCCTCCGCGCTTCAGCGCTTCATCTGCTCCCACCGCTGCATGAGGTCTTCCATCCCGTTGAGGGACGCAGCCGGCAGTGTGGGATTGAGCCGCTGGCGAATGTACTCTGCGGCCGCTTCATGATCGTTCACCGACCGAGGGAGTGTTGTGCCTGACGCGTTGGGGTGTCCGCCGCCATCGAGCCGGGTTGCCACCTTTAGCGCCTCTCCGTTACGACTACGGAAGCTGACGATGAAGGCCCCGTTTCCTTTCTTGAATAGCGTGGCTAGCACGGGATGCGGGGTAACACTGCGCTCCAACAGTTGGTGAACGATGACATTGGTGTTGCCGATCACCGGACGAACCAACCCCACTTCTGGGCACAGCGCCTCGACGTGGTCCTTAGCCCACGCGAAGCCAATGGGGTCTTCCACTTTGCGTTTGATCCGCATGACTTCCAGCAACGGGTGGTCGAGCAGTGCCTCGATGCGGCCGCCCATTAGGGAATGCAAGTTCCAGAACCCGTACGATTTGACCAGATTAGCGTAGTCGCAGGCCTCGACGAAGTCGGCGTGAGATTCCTGGAAGAGGTCGCCGATGTCGGTGAGTTCGACGATCCGGTCTAGTTCTGCAGAGCCCATGCCTTGGTTTTGGCAGAGCTCATAGCACAGGCGGCTGGCGGACTTGCTGGGGTCATGGATGAATTGAGCCATGGATGCCTTGGCTTCCGAAGCGTGGTGATCGACCACCAGCCAACTGTTGCGGTCGAGGCGTGCCTCGAAGGTGAAGTCGCTCACCCAAGCGGTGCGCTCGGAGAGTTGGCGGGCTTTCCAACCCTGGTAGTGGTAGGCCTCCAGGGGCACATCGGATGCGAACATCGCCCGTGCCAAGCGCTGCAGCAACAGGCCGGAGACCAGCCCGTCGAGATCACTCTCATGCGTCAAAACCACCTGTGGCTCCACTAGCGTACCCATGGGGAGCACGCTAGGATTCCGCCTTCGAACAGGAAAGGATCCTGTTCGAAAAAGCGGAGCCGCCGATGCGGTATACGCCGCGGCCACCGTGGCTGCCGCTCACTTCGAACCGCGGGAGAGTTGTTCGAGGTAGTCGAGCACCGACGCGAGTTCGCGCACCGTCAGGCCGGCGGCAAGCCCCTCGGGCATGAGCGAGCGTTGCTGCTTCTCGCGCAGGGCGATGTGTGAAATCGGGATCGTCTGCTCGATGGCGGTGATGGTTCGGATCGTGACGGCCTCGGCGGCCTCGCGCACCACGAACCCGTCGATCTCAGTCCCGTCCTTGAGCTCGAAGTGATTGGCCACGAATCCCTGCGCCAGGGTCTTGTTGGGCAGGAGGATCGCCTCGGTCAGCTCGCGCCGTTTGTAGACAGTGGCGATGGTGCCGAGGTAGGGGCCTTTCACCGGTTCGTCGGCCTTCACGGTGTGGCAGCCGTTGCAGCCGATCTGACCAAAGAGCTGCCCGCCGCGGGTGGCGTCGCCGGTGATCTTTTGGACCTGCGCCAGAACGTCCTCGATGGGCAGGTCGCCCACCTTGGCAGCCTTGGCCTCGGCCCGGAACTTCTCCGGATCAATTTTCAGGCGGCCGATGGTTTCGCGGGCGGTCTTGGCGATGGTCGGGTCGGCATCGTCGAGGGCAGCCACGAACGCAGAGGCGCGTGATGCGTCACCAATTTGGGCGGCGGCTTTCAGGATTTGCAGCCGGCGTTTCGGCTGCGACCAACCAGCATCGAGGGACGCATTGGCTGCGGCTCGGGCTTCGGGAGAACCCACTTTTCGCGAGGCCAGACGCAGCACCGCGGTCTCGGCCAGTGCCGAAGAGGGTCCCTCGGCCTCGGCGGCGACGGCTTCAAACACGCCGTGGACTTGATCGAGTTTCGGTGCATTTCGGAACGCGTTGGCGGCCTTCTCGGCGAGGTTGTTCTCGGACTTCGTCGTCTGGACCTTCGGCAAGGCCATCAGCACGGCGCGCCAGGCCTCCGGATCGACGGTTTTGACGAGCGCGATGACCGCTTGGGCCCGGGCGGCGTCGGAGGTCTCGGTTGCGTTGGCAGCTCGCACCAGCAGCGGCACGGCCTTGGCCGGGATTTCTTCAGACTCCGCCAATTGAGCCGCCACCGCTGGCAGCAAGCTGGGTTCGGAGGCAGCCCGGGTGAGAAGAGTTTCGAGGGCGTCACCCGCGGGAATGCGATGGCGGGACAATTCGCGCCCGATCAAGGCCGCCTCACTGGCTTCAGCCCGGTTTAATTGGGTCTTCAGTGCCGCGGCGATGCGGGCGGTGCCTTCCCAGGCTTCCGGTTGGTAGTAGGGCCCGCGAGTGTCCGGGCGAGTGCCCCAGGAATCACCCTTCCAAGGTCCTTCCTGAAAATGGAGTCGGCACAGCGCGGTGATTAAGCCGGCACGGCGGGATTCCGATTTCTCGGACGACAGTCGCTGGATCAACGCATCGGCCACGCCGGGTTGGTGCAGCGACTGGAGCACCCGCAAGGCAGCGGCGCGAACCTCGGGTCGGGCCGTCGCCAGATCGATGACCTTCAGACAGGCATCCACCGCGGACACATCACTCAAGGCCCGCACGACGGCGTGGGCGACGATGGGATCGGCATCGGCCAAATGGCTCACGAGTGCCGGAGTCGCGGCGGGTCCGACTAAGCGCGAGGCGCTATTGGCAGCCGTTCGCCGTACCACCGGATTCGCGGAGTTGAGGAGACGCTCGAGTAAGTCCGGTGAAATGAGTCCGCGCGGTTGGGCCGAGCCAGCGAGCGCATGCAAGATGGCCGGGGCCAACACCTCATCGCTCATCATGCGGGGTAGGCGGCCCTTCGATTCCTGCGGAAAGCCCAGGACCATGGCATTCACCGCAGCGACGCGGGAGCCCTTGCTGGCAGTGTCATCGGCGGCCACATCGCGCACGAGCGCCAGCACCGAGTTCCGGTCCACCCGGGCCGCAGCGGTCCGGCGGAGTAGCGACCGTTGGGCTTCGAGACGGCGGCGGTGGCTGGGGGAGCGGAGGGCTTCGACCAGCTTCTCGGGCGACAGCGACTCGAAGTTCGGCATCG
This sequence comes from Verrucomicrobiota bacterium, assembly GCA_026397675.1. GTDB lineage: Bacteria > Verrucomicrobiota > Verrucomicrobiia > Limisphaerales > UBA9464 > SXXZ01. Next base: position 1,725 of record JAPLUH010000119.1, on the reverse strand, counting down.
CCGGCGGTGTGTAACCCTTCGGGCTCACCCGGGCGATGAACCCGACTTCCGTGCCGACCCAAGTAAAGGAAGCACCTTTCCAACTGGCGGCATAAACGGCGCTGTTGCCGTCCACATCCAGGTCGGTCACGCGAGGCAGTCGAAGAAACTCCTCCTGGCTGGCAGTCATGGTGGCACCCTTCGGAGTGAGTCCGTGGTGATAAATCCAGTCGCGTCCCCAGTCGGCGGTGAACGGAGCGTTGTTCCAGCGGGCGGGCAGACCGGGTTCGTCGATCCAGGCGGCCCCGCATCCAGAGCCCCCACCGTAGTCGGCCAGCGGTTGAATAATCTCGTCGCCGAAGTTCTTGAAGAGGCGCGGGTAACCGTGCTGCGTGCGGCCGCTGAAATGGTGGAGCCGAATGTCCCAACCGCCGCCGTCATTGGTGTTGTCGCGCGTGAAGCCTTCGAGCTCCGGACTCAGGGCTACCTCCAAAATATTGCGGGTCCCGTCGGCCCAGGTTTCCAAACCGCTGCCGTCTGGGCGGAACCGCACCACGCCCCCGCCGCGCAGTTGTAGACGGGTGCCGTCGGTGCCCACGGCTTCCATGAAGCCAAAGTCGCCGATGGCCGCATACAGCCAACCGTCGATGCCCAGGGTCAGGCCGTTGGATCCGTGGTCGGCCGGCCGGTCCTTGAAGGTCCAGCCGATGCCGCGGATGAGTGTCTGTTTCTCGTCGGCCACTCCGTCCCCGTTCTTATCGATGAACACGCTCACGTCGGGCGGGTGCAGCAAGTAGAGGCGGTCGTGATCCCAGACGAGCCCGCGCGGCGAATCCACATCGGCCACGAAGGCCTTCACCTCGTCACCCTGACCGTCGCCATTGGTGTCCCGCACGCGCAGCACCCGGCCCAAGTGCGGCTTGCGGTCCAGCGACCCGTTGCCGTCGCTGGAGACATAGAGTGTTCCATCGGTCGCGGCCGCCACGAACACGGGATAATTCACGGCCGGCGGCGTCGCGAAGATCGTCACCTGGAACTCCGACGGGGCGCTCACGTCCTTCATCAAGCCCTCGACCTTGCTGGCGGTCACCGCGGGCAAGTGGGTCAATTCCTCCGGCGTCGGTTGCCGATCCTTGGCGGTGAAGGTCTGGGCCCCCAGAGGTGGCAAGGCCAGACCGAGAGCGGCCAGAAGACTGAGTCGCGAAAGAGGAGAAATCATGGCGAGCGGTCATAATGCCGCTTCGCCCTCACCGCTGGCAATGGTCGGCCGCCAGAACGGAGCGGAGTTTTGAGAGAGGAGTGGGTCGAACCTGTATCGGTACCTTCAAACCCCAACTCGGGGCAGGAGCTCTTCGATGGTTTTGCCGAAAGGGAGGATGGGCATGGGTCGGCCGCCCAAATCTAGAATGGACTCCGAGGCGTCGATGCCCAGGTGCCGGTAGACGGTGGCCCAGAGGTCGTTGGGGCTCAGCAGGCGTTCGGTCGGGTGTTCAGCCCGGGCGTTGGTGGCTCCGACGATTTGTCCGGTGCGCATGCCGCCGCCGGAGACCAAGAGTGACATCGCCTGCGGCCAATGGTCTCGGCCGGGTTGCATGACGCCGGTCTGGGATCCTTTGACCCGTTCCAACCGGGGGGTTCGACCAAACTCTCCGGTGACCACCAAGAGCGCCCGCTGGTCGAGGCCGCGGTCGTAGAGGTCTTCGATTAGGGCGGCCACCGCTTGATCATAAGCCGGGAAGCGCCACT
>JAPLUH010000266.1 GCA_026397675.1 Verrucomicrobiota bacterium | reverse complement strand
ACCGACTGCACCAGACCTGCCGCGCTTTGGATAACCACCGGGTCTCCCTCGCTAATCACGACGCCATGAATCTCCGTGCCGTCCTTCGTCTTGAGCAAGGTGCCGTTGAAGCCGCTGGCGATGTCCGCGCTGGGATTGATGACCGAGTTAAAGAACACCTCCGCCGTCTGCCGCTTGGCCCAACCGGTGAGATTGGGAGCGTATTCCACACCCACAGTTCCGACCCGATGGCAACTGGCGCAGACCGCATTGAAGCGTTCCTGCCCGCGCGCGGCCGAACCACTCAGTGCCGCTACCTCCGCCACCGAATAGGCCGGCTTATCGGCTGCGGGAATGGTCGCCGAGAGGAGTTCAACGGCCTCCGGATCATAAATACCCCGGGCCTTGAGCGGGGCGGCCAAGCCGTGCTCCTTCCAGACAGTGTCTTTCCGATTCATGAGCCACCAAATGGCCTCGGCCTTGACCACACCCTCGGACTGGGCTGCGACGTCCAACATGGCAGCCGAGGCCGCTGGGACGGTGTTGAAGCCGATGGCCGTCAGCGCTGATTTGCGGGCGGCCAAATCCAGGTTCGTGGACAGGGCGCGGGTGCGGAAATCTCCGATGGACTGCGGCGGATGCAGACGCCAAGCGATGGCGGCGAAGGCGGGCGACCAGCGCAGAGGATCGGGATTATTGAGCACCGGTTTGACCTGATCGTACAGAGCCGACTCGCGTCCATCAGCACCAGCACCCCAAGCCTCGAGCAGGGTACGGTCGGTCCCATCAATACCCTTGGCCAATGTCAGGAAGAGACCTTGGGTTTGTTCGAGGGGCAGGTCCCGAAGGGCTAGCGCTACCTCGCGACGCACCGCCGGAGAGGCATCCTTAGCCAAGGTTTCAGCCTGGGCCGGCAGCGCCTTGCGGATCCGATGCAAGGCACGGAACGCCACGATGCGCATCTGAGGATCAGAATCCTTGAGCAAGGCCTCGACGGGTTTCTGACCCGACTTTCCGAGGCGAGCCAGCAACCAGACGGCACGGGCACGAACGAAGGCGTTCTCATCCTTCAAGAGTCGCACCAGCGGTTTAATGGCCTTATCGCCGTGTTTGAGAACGGCTTCTTGAGCCGTGCCCCGGATGTTGACTGACGGGCTCTTTAAGGCAGCCAAGGCCCCGTCGAGCGTGTCGAACTGAGCCGGCGGAACCTTAGAACGGAACCCCTTCGGCGCGATGCGGTAAATCGTTCCGGAGGTGGTGTCGTCCCAGTCGGCATGACCGCCGACACGCGCATCGAACCAGTCGGTCACGTAAATGGCTCCATCAGGACCAACAGCCACATCGCTCGGGCGGAACATCACCTTGAGGGTCTGCTCGCCGCGGCTGCCGCCCTTGAAATCGGTACCAGAAAAAGCCTCCTCCGAATTGCTGGTCAGGAAGTTGAAGCGCTCGAGCTTGAAATTAGCTCCATCGGGTTTGGGCAAGTAGCCGAAGACCACATTGCGCCCGGGTTCGCAGCTCAGCAGCAAGCCCCGGTATTTCTGGCCCAAGGCACCCTCCTCGTAAAAGGCGATGCCCGTGGGCGATCCGCCCCCGTAGACATCCCCCGAAGGCATCGAGCCTGGATCTTCCTGACGCCACTCGGCCACCGGCGTGCTCTGGCCCGGACGCCGATCAGCACCCCAGGAGCGCTGGCCATCCAGCGAGCAGAAACCCGCATTGCCGTACTCCATCAAGAAGGCCGTGCGGCACGCCGGAGGATCATCGTTGTCGTTTTGGAAGACATCGCCGTAGGAGGTGACCGTCTGCTCGTAGCTGTTACGGAAATTGTGGCCGATAATGTGAACGCCCGATCCATCGGGATTCATGCGGGCAGCGAAGCCCCCGATCCACACATGGCCGTCGTCGCTCCTTTGTCCCGCAATTTGCGTCGGGTGCCAGCCCAACTCCGCATTGCCCGGGCTGTAGGCGCTGCCGATGCGGAAGGTCTTCCCAGAACGATCGGTGAACATCGCTCCGCAGTTGCCGGCATTCCAGTACCACTGTCCATCGGGGCCCACGGTGACGCTGTGAATGGTGTGATCGTGGCTCTTGCCGTGGAACCCAGTGAGGATCACCTCGCGCTTATCGACCGCGGGATCAAACTTTCGGTCGCCGTTCACGTCGGTGTAAACGATGACGTCCGGAGCCATCGAAACGACCACCTTGTTGCCGATCACGGCCACACCCATAGGGGCTCGAAGCGCCGGTTCCTGAACAAAGACGCTCTGCTTGTCGGCCACGCCGTCCCCGTCTGAATCTTCCAGGATAACGATGCGATCACCGGCGGGCTGACGGTTGTAGTGGCCGCGGTAATTGACCCCTTCGGCCACCCAAATTCGCCCCTGGGGGTCGAAGTCGAGGTTCGTCGGGTTCTTGAGCATTGGAGTCGAGGCCCAGACGGTGACCTCGAGGTTAGGATCGGACACCTTCAGCAGGTCGGTGGGTACGGCCGTCTCGGCGGCGAGGGCCCGTCCAGCCAGGGCTAGGAGCACGGCAAGGCGATAGTGGGACTTCATAGTCAAGTGATTCAGACCAACAATGCCCGAAGGCCCGCGCGTTCGCCAGCAGGACCGTCGGCTGCCCAACAGAAAAAACAGAACCCGCACCGACCGTCGGGCACCGAATTACCATGCAACCTTAAGCGCGCCTTCCTTGAGGTTCCTAGTGTAGTGTATCATATTAGTCTTTAACAA
>JAPLUH010000483.1 GCA_026397675.1 Verrucomicrobiota bacterium | reverse complement strand
AACTCGGTGGCATCGCACCGTCCAGTGATGGTCACAGGACCGGTGGTTTGGCGGCTGTGCATCAACCGCGCAGCGTAGTATCTGCGCAGGGGCGTGAGCGGCACCGATATCATGCCAAAGGAGGACGCGGAGTCGGCGGCGGCGAGAACATCACACTCTTTAATGCGCCCACCCTGGCCGGAGGGAGAGAGTGTGGAGAGATCAACGCAGTGCTGCTTGGCGGCTCGGCGGGCACGCGGAGAAGCGGGGTGGCCCGCCGTGGCGCGAGGCAGGGTTCCTTCAGTGGATTGACTGACATCCACCCTTTGAGATTTACCTTCCGCCGATGGATCGAGCCCACAGGCCTGCGGGTTGGCAGCAGAACGTTGCGGCGATAGGCCGGGAGCGGATTCGCCTTCGGACAACAGGTAACCCAGAACTTGCCCCACTTGCACAAGGTCACCGGGCTTGGGGCCGTTGGAGGGAATGTGGAGAATTCCGGCGTCAATGGACTCGATTTCTTGGGCGGCTTTGTCGCTCTCGAGTGTGAAGAGCGGCTCGCCTTCTTGAATGAAATCGCCGTCTTTTTTCAACCAATCGAGGAATTTGCCTTCCTCCATGGACCACCCGAGACGCGGCAGTTGAATTTCGATGGGCATGACTATGCGCTGTAAGGTTTTTGGGCCCCCTCTAAATTTGAGGAAGCGGGATACGATGGCTGAATGATCATGATCACTCGGCGTGGAGACTGCGGATCGCGTTGGCGATGGCCTCAACATTCGGCACCACCGCGGCCTCCAAGGTTGGACTATACGGCGTGGGAGAGGGTTTGCCGTTGAGGCGGCGGATAGGAGCATCTAGATCGTCAAATCCGCGATCGGCCAATTGGGCAGCAATCTCGGCACTAATGCCGCAGTGCGCGAAGTCTTCATCCACGATCAGGAGGCGTCCTGTCTTGGCGACGGAGCGCAAAAGGGTGTCCACGTCGAGCGGGGCCACGGTACGCGGGTCGATGAGTTCTACCGAGATGCCTTCGGCGGCGAGCGTTTCACAGGCCGCAAGCGTCTTGTGCACCATCAGTGCGAGCGCGACGACGGTGACATCGCTGCCTTCGCGAACGATGGCGGCCTTACCGAAATCGATGAAAAATACATCCTCAGGCACAGGCCCCATCACCGACATGAGCTCACGATGTTAGAGGAACAGCACGGGAACGTCACAGGTGAGCGCGGTCATGAGTAAGCCTTTAGCATCACGCGGTGAGGACGGCACCACGACTCGCAATCCTGGGAAGTGCGCATACATCGAGTAGTAGCTGCCGCTATGATGGGTGGCCGCCGCATGGCCGATGCCGATGCATCCCCGCAGGAGCACGGGCATCTTGAGTCGCCCACTGCTCATGTATTGCATCTTGGCGATTTGGTTGACGATCTCGCCGACCGAATCGAGCACGAAGTCGGCAAACATGAAGTCTACCACAGGCCGCGTGCCGGTCATCGCTGCGCCCCCCGCCAGACCCACGAAGCCCCGCTCGCAAATAGGCGTGTCACGCAGCCGAGCCGCTCCATGCACTGCAAACAGGCCGCTGGTAGTGGCAAAGTTGCCACCGCGCACACCGATGCCTTCGCCCATGACGAAGATCTTTGGATTGCGCGCCATCTCTTCCGTCAGCGCCTCAAGGGTGGCCTTCATGAAGGTGATCTCGCGCGTGGCCGAGGAGGTCGACGGCGCCTCCCGATGCGGTGCGTTGGCGGACACCGCATAGACATGGGAGGTGGCGCTCTCGGCCGTGGGATAAGCGCTTTTTTCAGCAAACTCATGCGCCGCTTCGGTGAGTGCAGCGACCTCCTGTTCGATGGAGTCCAGCTGGGCATCACTTGAGAGCCCGTGCTCCAAAAGGTGCTTCTTCAGTCGAGCGATCGGGCATCGTGCCCTCCATTGCTCCACGTCTTCCCGGGTGCGGTAAGTGAAGTCGCCCATGCCCTCGGCATGCGCCCGAGTGCGGTAGGTCGTGCATTCGATGAGCGTGGGCCCGCCGCCGTCCCGTGCGCGCGTCACGGCCTCGCCTGCAGCGGCTTCGACGGCGAGCACATCGTTGCCATCCACTTCGATGCTGGCCATGCCATAGGCGGCACCCCGGGCTGCAACGCTGGAATTGCCTGCAACACTGGCGAAGGGAACTTCTGTGGCGAACTGATTGTTTTCGCAGACGAACAGCACCGGGAGTTTCCAGATGCTCGCCATGTTCAGTCCTTCGTGGAACGCGCCGTTATTTGCGGCACCATCGCCGAAAAATGCGACACCCACCTGGCCGCTCTTGAGGATCAAGGAACTGTAGCCCGCACCGGCCGCTTGCAAGATGCAGGGACCCACAATGCCGCTGGTGCCCATCATTCCGATCTCTGGGGCAAAGAGATGCATGGACCCGCCGCGACCGCGCGAGCAGCCCGTCTCACGACCAAAGAGTTCGGCCATGAGTTGCCCCGGCTCCATGCCTTTTGCTAGTGCATGACCGTGACCCCGGTGCGTGCTGAAAATGGCGTCCGCGTTGTGCAAGTGCGCGCACACCCCCGTCGCAATGGCTTCTTGTCCGACATAGGTATGGCAGGCTCCGTGGATGAGTCCGCGTTGATGCGATTTCGCCAGACGCTCCTCCACCATGCGGATGGTGAGCATGGTTCGGTAGAGTTGAAGGGGAGATGATTTGTTCGTGTGGGGACTCATGCGGTTTTGGGCTTGAGACGCAGAAAGCTAATGATAACGCCACCGACGACGAAGCATGCAGCGAGGAAATGGAGGCACTGCGTCTCGCTAAAGCCGTTCGTACGCAGCCAACCGGTGACGTGGTTGCCGAGATAGCCAGCGAGGTTGGCTCCCATGTTGATTAAACCCGTGGCCACTGCGGCGGCAGAGGCGGTGAGCGTGAGCGATGGCAGCGTCCAAAAGGGCGAGATCCAGAAAAACGCTCCGAGTGCAGTGAGGCAGAGCCATGCCATTTGAGTGCCAAAGCCTTGGCCTGGAATAGTGCTGCAGATGAGAAAAATGCCCGTGGCGATCATGCCGCCTGCCGCATGCCATTTGCGATCCCCTGTGCGATCGGCGGTCTGGCCCGAGATGATGACGCTGAGGATGCCGCAACAGTAGTAAACAGCGCTGTAGAAGAGCGTCATTTGGTCGGAGCCACCGGAGAGGTTTTTCACCGTGGTTGGCAACCAGAAGTTGAGGGCATAGCCGCCGCTGTTACCGATCATCACGCCGAATACGAGCGTCCACACCGCGGGCAAACGCAACGCCTGCCAGACGGAGATTTTTGCGGTCGATTCTTTGGCCGTCGCTTCAGCGGCAAGTACCCCCTCCAAATAATCTCGCTCGGGCTGCGTCAACCATTTGGCATTTCTTGGCCGATCGGTGAAACAAGCCAAAACGATGCCTCCCAGCAGGACAGCAGGCAGTCCCTCAATGATAAAAATCCACTGCCAGCCCTCGAGGCCGAACCAGTGCACATCCAACAGCATCAACGATACCGGCGCACCGAGCGCGAGACTCAGCGGCACGGCCACCAGCAATCCTGACAACGCACGCGAGCGGTCTCTCTGCGCAAACCAGTGTGTGAAATACACGATGATGCCCGGGAAGAAACCCGCCTCGGCCACGCCGAGAACAAATCGCGCCCAGTAGAATTGCGATGGCGTCTTCACGAAGGCCATCGCCCCACCGCTCCACGAGCAACGCACCGGGAATCTCAAGAAAGAGGTAGCCGATAAAAAACACACCAATGCCGAAGCCAAACACCTCGTCGGAGAACCCTAAAGCCTTCCCCATGCGCAGCTTGGCAAACGCCACGTTCGCACGGTCGAGGTAGGAGACGATATACAGGACAACGACCAGCGGCAGGATCCTCCATGCGACTTTGCGTCGCAGTGCGATGGGGTCGACGGCGGAGGGGTTCATGGAGCGCTGGAGTGGGACGATTCAGCGGCTAAACAGTCGACTCGGCCACGACGGGATTGGTCAGCGCACCAATCTTCTCGATGTCGATGGTCACGGTGTCACCGGGTTGCAAGAAAACGGGAGGTTTCATCGCAAATCCGACGCCTTGGGGCGTTCCAGTGAAGATGACGGTGCCGGGGAGCAGCGTGGTGCTTCCGCTCAGGAACTCGATGAGTGTGGGCACGTCAAAGATCATGTCGTTCGTGTTCCAGTCCTGCATCGTCTTGCCGTTGAGGAAGGTCTGGATGCGCAGCGCGTTCGGATCGGGGATTTCATCCTTGAGCACTAGGCATGGGCCCAGCGGCGCAAACGTGTCGAAGGTCTTGCCGCGGCACCATTGGCTGCCGCCGCGTTGAATTTGCCAGTCGCGGGCGCTGACATCGTTCGCACAGGTGTAGCCCAACACATAATCGAGGGCGTTGGCTTTGGAGACGTTCTTGCAGGCCTTGCCGATGACCACGGCCAGTTCGCACTCGTAGTCCACCTCGTCGCTCCGGAGATGCCGAGGCAGCACGATGCTTTCGCCAGGGTTTTGCACCGCGCTGGGGGACTTCATGAACAGCACCGGAAACTTCGGGATGGGGGCGTTGCTTTCCTCGGCATGCTTCCGGTAGTTCAGGCCGATGCAGAAGAGGGTGGTGGGCTGCAGCGGTGCCAGGAGCCTGCCGGGAGTCACGACCGCGTCGGTGACGCGAAAGCTACCGAAAAGGTCGCCCTGGATGCCCCGGGCGGTGCCGTCGGGCTGAAGGGCTGCGAGCTGGATGGAGCCATCGGTGGCTTGGTGGCGGATAATGCGCATGGTTTATTGTGGTGAGTGAGGGTGGAAATGGTGGGCTTCTATTTTCCCGCGGTATAGCCGCCATCCACGGTCATGGCGCGGCCGGTGACGCGGGCGATTTTGTCTGTCAGGGTTATCATGCTGAAGGATGGAGTTGCAGCCTCTCGGCGGCCTCGCGGTGGGTCTTCTCGAATAAGGGGACGCTGGCGGGTTGCTTCAGGTCTTGGTCGAACGTCGGGATCATTCGCTTCATCCGCTCCAGGCCTTCGGAGCAGCCCAGCAACTGCGGAAGACAATTCTGGACGACCTCGAGCGCGATGTTCACCGCGACCGATGCTCCGGGCGAAGCGCCCAACATGGCCGCGATCGAGCGGTCGGCGGACGAAAACACCTCAGTGCTGAAAGACAATTTACCGCGGTCTGCCCTCTTAATGGCCTGCACGCGGACGCCGGCTTGAACGAGCCTCCAGTCTTCCACGCGGGCATTGGGATAAAACTCGCGCACCGCTTCCATCCGATGGGCCATACTTTTCAGCCCCTGGGTGATGAGATACTTCACCAGTGGGAGATTCCGCGCGGCGGTCTGAAGCAACGCGCCTAAATTGCCCCCGTGAATCGAGAGGGGCAGATCACTCCAATGCCCTTGTTTAAGGAAACGGGTCGTCCATGAGGCAAACGGTCCGAAGAGCAATTGGCGCTGTCCGTTGAGCCGCCGCACATCGAGGTGCCCGGCACCCAGACTGGGCGATGAGGGCGGCGTTAAGCCGTAAACTTTGGAGTCATGTCGGGCACAAATCGAGGGCGCGTCGCAAACGAGCCACTGACCGCCAATGGGAAACCCACCCAGTCCCTCCACCTCGGCGAGACCCGTGGATTGCAGCAAGGGCAGGCTGCCGCCGCCGGCACCGACAAAGACAAACTTCGTACGCTGTTGGCGCTCTTCTCCAGAGGCGCTGCATCGCAAGGAGAGATGCCACTCACCCGCACCGCGCTGAAGTCGGGTTACCTTCCATCCGGCTACGATACCGCACTGCTCCTGCTCCGCCAGCCAACCACACAAACGGCGGGCCAGCAGTCCGTAGTCCACTTCGGTGCCATCGCCCGTCGTGGCTGCGACGGGTCCGGGCTCTCGGCCTTCCATTACCAGGGGAGCTCGCTGATGGATCGTCGACGCATCGGTGGTAAAGGTCATGCCACCGAAGAAATAATGTTCCGCCATTGCTGCATGGCGGGCGCGCAAAAAGTCCACGTTCTCAGCGCCCTTCACAAAGCAGACATGCGGCACCGCATGGATGAAATCCGAGGGGGCTCCCACCAGGCCATCGGCGGTCGCAGAGCCCCAAAACTGCTTCGATTGCTCGAATTGCTCGAAGATCCGCAGCGCTCTGCCGATCGGCACCCGGCCGTCCGGATCTCGAGACGGTGTGTAGCTCATCTCACACAATCCCGCGTGGCCCGTACCCGCATTGTTCCAGCCGTCCGAGGCTTCAGAGGCCAGGTCCTTGGTAGCCTCAACCACCTGGATACGCAGACGCGGGTCGAGCCGCTTGAGCATCACCCCGAGCGTCGCGGACATGATGCCGCTGCCGACGAGGACGATATCGGGAGCTTCCAAGAGGCGGACATCCCTGTCCGGTGGCGTCTGCATGGTTTTAAGCGACAGAGTTTAGCACCAATGCGCCCCTTGGGCCTCGACATAAACCGCATAGAGACTGCGGCTGGCGGTCATGAAGAGCCGGTTCCGGCGCGGGCCTCCGAAACAAACGTTGCTGCACACTTCCGGTAGCAAAATTTGTCCGATGCGTTGGCCTTCCGGCGAGAAGATCTGCACGCCGTCATAGCCCTCGCCGCCCCAACCCGCGCCAGCCCAGACGTTGCCGTCCTTGTCGCAACGGATGCCATCTGCGAACCCAGCCACCTTCTTTCCGTTGAGGTCCATTTGCATGGAAGCGAACTCGCGCCCGTTTTTTACCTTCTCACCGTCCATGTCCCAGACCTTGATATTCTTGGGTGCCTTGGGGTAGTGGCTAGCGCCGGTGTCCGCGACATAGACCTTCTTGTAATCCGCCGAAAAGCCGAGCCCGTTCGGCTTGAAGATCTCATCGGTCATCTTTTGCACCTTGCCGCTGCGGTCGATGCGATAAACGGCCTCTTTGAGCACGAGATCGCCCTTGTTGCCCTCGTAGTTGCCGAGGCTGCCATATCCGGGATCGGTGAACCAAATGCTGCCATCGGGGTGCACTACGCCATCGTTGGGTGCGTTGAACGGCTTGCCCTCAAACTTGTCGGCCAAGACGGTGAGGCTGCCGTCCGCCTCGTAGCGCACCACGCGCCGATTGCCATGCTCGAAGGAAATCTGCCGGCCCTCGCGGTCAAAGGTGTTACCGTTGCTATGGCCAGCGGGCTTGTGAATCGTCGTCACCGCGCCGTTATCCTGCAGCCATCGGTGCTGGACGTCGTTCGGGATATCACTCCAGACGAGGTACTGTCCCCAGCCGCTCCAAGCCGGTCCTTCCGCCCAATACATACCGGTGTGCAGCCGTTCGATGGGAGAGGACCCGATCTTGTATTTCTCGAAGGCCTTATCGAGTGCGATGACATCGGGCTCGGGGTAACGGACCGGGGCCGCATTGACTCCGTAGTCTCGGGCTAAAAGGGGCATGGCAGCGAGCGAACCAATGGAGGAGAGGAAGGATCGACGAGTGGTCATGGTGGGTGGATGGGTTGATCTGAATTACCTCGGAGCGGTGACGCCATTGACGATGTTAGGCGGCAGTTCGCCACGCACGGCTTGCAGCGCGATACGAGCGGCGCTCTCTCGCAGCGTCTTTACCGACGGCGGGCTCGCCGATGCGATGTGAGCAGCGAGAATCACGTTGGGCATAGTGCGGATGGGGTGGTCTGCAGGAATCGGCTCCGGATCAAACACATCGAGTGCTGCACCGGCGAGATGACCCGATTGCAGGGCGGCGGTGACCGCGGCGCTGTCCGCCAAATCACCACGGCCCACGTTGATGAAAATTGAACCAGCTTTCATCTTTGCGAAGGCCGCCGCATTGAAGAGCTGCTTCGTCTTCGGTGTGGAGGGGCAATGCGGGGATACAATGTCGCTGTGCGCGAGCAACTCTTCGAACGAGGCCACGGCTACTGCTCCGGATCTGGCTATTTCATCGGCCCCCACGACAGGATCATACACCAGCACCTTGGCCTTGAAGGCGAGCAGGCGCGTCACGACGTCCCGCCCAATGCGTCCAAAGCCCACAATTCCCACCGTCAGATGTTTCAGCGACGCCATAGAACTCAAGGGTGTTGCGAGCCCCCAATGGCCCTGGCGCAAGTGCAGGGCGTTGGGCACCACTTGGCGCGTGATGGCCAGAATGAAGGCGAGCGCGTGATCGGCCACCTCGTCGATGCAGTAGTCCGGAATATTGCACACCGGGATGCCGCATTCGCGGGCCGCCGCGCAGTCGACATTGTCGTAGCCGACGCCATAGCGAACGATGGCTTTGGCCTTCGTCATGGCATGGACGACGTCCGCGTTGACGGGGGCGAATTGGGCGATCACCGCATCGGCATTGCGCACCAACTCGGCAAGCTCTGCAGGCGAACGCTTTTCTTTGAAGGAAACGACCTCGACGCCCACTGGACGAAGAACCGCTTCTTCCAGGCTGAGATCCGAAAAGGTGTAATCAGTAATGGCTACGGTAGGCATGGGTAGTTGGGGTTGGTTTTACAGCGGGATTAAAGAGGTTTGCTGGTGGGGATTTCTGGATTTTCCGAAGGCAAAAATCATCACTCGCCGATTGCGCGGACGGTGGTGAGTGACTGGATCAACGTGTGGTTCTCCCATTTCCAGACGACCCGCTTCTTCTTGTCATGCGTCACTTCGATGGCGTGTGCGCCCTGCCCTTCCTTGCCGCGCATGAAGTTGCCAATGAGCAGGTTTCCGTTCTTGAGCTGCTGGAGGCTGGAGATCCAGGTGATGTTCAAATCCGGAGCGTCCTTGTCGCTGAACTCCCACACGATTTGCTTGTCTCGCGTCACCTCGATCAAACGCTTCTGCGTGCCGCAGCAAATGAGTGTATTACCATTGGGGAGTCGCTGCGCATCGCCCGTGTTGGTGACACCCGTGTATTCCCACACCACCTTGCCGCTCGGGTCCACCTCGCGCACGGCGCCCTCACCTTCATGGGCGGCCAGAATGTTGCCGTTCGCGAGCTTGTGGACGTTGCGCACTTGCAGGTGAAACCCCTCGACAGTCGTGGTCAGCGGGGTGACATGGACGATTTGGCCCTGAGGATTCACTTCGACCGCCTGACACGGCCCCTGCTCGGCGACCAGCGTGTTGCCATTGGCCAAGCGCTCACAGCCGAAGACTTGATGCGATTTGCTGACGTAATCGAACACCGTCTCCCCGCGCGATGTGATCTCGCGAACGCCGGTCGGAGTGCCACCGTAGCCGGAGAGTATATTGCCATTCGGCAACGCCTGGAAGATCACCGTGGTGCTCGGTGGATTAAACTCCCACACCTTCTTGCCCTCTGCATCGAGTTCGATGAAGCGATTGGGCCCCTTGCCGTACTCGGTGAAGAGCAGTCGGTGTTTGATGGGCGCATCCGCGGCGACGGTTGGCCTGTCGGAAGACAACGCAAAGGCCAGGATGGCGATGAGGAGGCGGGTAAAGTGCATGGGGGGATTTAAAAGATGTGAAGGTCTAGGCCCGGACCTCACGAACGGACCGCCGTCATGGGCCGGTATTGCTGAGGCGGAGGGCATAGAAACCCCGGGGCAACCCACTGAAACGTTCCGGCTAAGACACTCTTTAGCAGCAACGGGAGACAGGATGGTGTCAGAGATCATGGGACCGAGCTTCGTTCAGGGGAGGCCTGAAGGATCACCGACAGCAACGGTGTTGGGAATGTTGTTTTTGGTGAGAAAGGAGGGGGGAGAGAAACCATCAAAGGGCGCGGCACCCTCGACAGTTACTTCCTCAGCCCCCTTTCCGGCTCGGCACCGTAACTTGGCGATTCCACAGTCCAGCGATCGACGACAATCTGAACTGAAACGATTCAATTAGATCGGTCGTGCTGGCTGCGTCTTCTTCCGCAAGAGCTTCGTTGTTCGCTCGTTACGGGCCTTCAATCGGCCCGCTCCTCGCTCTCGCCTCGTCTTACGAAAGAATTCGCCACGCCATCACTTTCCTCCCAACTCAATCGTTCCGGCTAAGGACACGGCTTGAGGACGGGACCAAAGAGGGCCGAGATCTTCGGCGTGGCGTTGGTAACGGTGAGTGTCCATTCGCTCTGGGTCTGATCGACACCTGCTCCGCCCCACAGGGAAAGGCCATAGCCCAGATCCGGAACGGCAATCACCCGCACCTTCGAACCGTAGGGATACACCTTCATTGCCGGCTCCAATGCGATCTTTCCGCCGCCCGTCGCCACGGTGTTGACGGTCGTCCCAAAAGTGGCGACCAAGCGGGCCGGGGCTTTTACTTCCCAGGAGAGCTTCGGATCATTGCCCACATAATCGCCACTCCAGCCAAGAAACTCCCATCCTCCGATGCCTATGGCCTGAAGAACCACCCGCTCGAACTGCGAGTAGGTCCCAGCTCCGCTCACCCTCCCGCCGCGGGCCTCGATAGTCAGTTCATGCCTGGGAATAGGTTCGAAAACGGCGCGGACCTCACGGTGGGTCGACAGGATCAGGGTTGCCTGACGCTCGTCGCCGCTCAGATCTCCCTCCCATCGGACCCACCGCCACCCATCAGCGGGGATCGCCTGAACCCTCACCGACTCGCCTTGCAAATACTGGTCTTGTTGTGGCGAGCACTCGAGCTTCCCCTCACCAGCCACCGACCATTTCAACGAAAAGGACGGAACCAGCCGAATCTGGACTTGGGGCAATTCGAGGGTCTCAGTTAAGTCTTCGTTCAAGTGCAATTCCCTCAAAACGATACTCTGATCCACCGTGAATTCACCGGTGTACTTCCGAGATAGGACCGTCGGCTGGCTTCCATCGATCGAGTAGAAGATCTGCCCTCGTTCAAATCGATGCGACAAGCGGACTGTCGCCTGTTTTCCGACGTTCACTGAAGTGTCGGTTTCACGTCCGTTCACAATCCATCTGGGATGACTGTCCACAGTGATGTTTTTGCTCTCCAATTCGAACCAAGGCCGAGCTGGCCTGGGCAGCACCGACCTGAAACCCACCCGATTGTAGACTGTCTCCGGAGTGAAGGGCCGACGGTTGGCGATCTCGCAGTTCTTGGCATTGTCGTACCAACCGCCGCCTCGGAACACCCGATGGACACCCACGTTGGGTCCACGAGGATCGGTTTGCGGATCGGAGGTGTAGTCGCCAAACCGATCCCAGCACCATTCGAAGTGGTTGCCGGCCATGTCGTACAAGCCAAAGCCATTGGGCGGGTAAGAACCCACCTTCACTGAACCGCTCTTCTCCGACTCGTCGTAATTGGCACGATCGGGAGTGATCTTCTCGGAGTCACTCCACGGAAATCGATGACCGGCAGCGCCACCCCGGGCCGCTTTCTCCCACTCGGCTTCCGTGGGCAAACGATAGCCAGTTTGCCAATCCACGTGAGGAGCAATGCGTCCGCTCCTGTAAACAATGGATAACGCGGAATCCACGTAGTAGGCGGGTTTCAATCCCTGCATTTCGCTGCGGGCGTTGCACCATTTGACGCAATCAAACCAATTGACCGTGTGGAGGGGATGTTCACCACCAAAGCTTTCGCCAATCGGCAAATCCAAATAGCCGTGATCCAAAGACCATTGCCGGACGGAGTCCCAAACTTCCTTGGTGATTTCATGAACGTCCATCGCATATTCGGAGAGGAAAACGGTATGCGTCGGGCCCGCCATTTCGAAGGAACCCTCTTGAATCAAATTCATTCCGGCAGCCGGCTCCCAATCGGTGGTGCCCAATTTGAACCGCAGGGTTTTGCTGTATCGATGAGGAAGATCCACGCTCGAATCCCACCGGATGTGATGCACAGCTCCCGGCTGGATTCCCCTTCCCACGGCACCCGTCGCGGAAACGGTCGGCACTTCCCAAGTGTGCCCACCGTCTGCAGAGATTTTTAAATACACCGAGACGGCAGCACTGTCCGGATCTCGGATCTCATAGGAAATATCGACCCATCGGGTGCCGGTGATCCGCTCAGCCTGAAGGTTCAGGATCACGGGTTCTACAGCAGCCAGTGAGGGCAGGATCCAAAGCAGTAATGACAAATAAAGAGCCAACGGTCTCATGAACGTTTTAAAATTATTTTAATTTCCAACACCTTGGCGCAAGCCAGTCGTGGGGATTTGATTCACCGAGAGCCCTAGGCCTGAGTTACCGCCTTGCGAGGCATCTGCTCGTAAATCAATCGGAGGGAGCTCTGCACGGCATGATTTTCGAGGGGTTGATCTTGGAGTTCCAGAGGCATCCATTGCCTGAGACGGGCCTCGCTCATCCCGCCTAGCCAGAGACTGAAGGCGAGATCCAACTCTCGTCGATCCAGATCTTTTTGGCGCGCCCGATATGCTTCCAGTCTTTCAATGTTCTGCCGACGAACGGTGTCCGCCTGAGTTTCAAAATTTGCGGGCGGTCCATAAGAACCGGTCTTGAGGATTTCCATGAATCCATTGAGCAATCCCATTCTCATGGTTTTGCGGTTGACCCGAATATCAAAAGCAAAGGCTTCGATGGATAATTGCAATTCATCGAGACTCACATTGCCCCATTTCCACACCTGCCGAAGATGACTTGGAGCAAACATCACCTGTTCTTGATGCAGTAATAAGCAATCCACCTCCAGCCATTCGTCAGGAATCTCCCGGGAGTTTTGACTTCCCCTAGGACGAGAGCCGAAACCGGCCACAGGATCGCCTGCATACCCAGGCCGACGGCTTGGGAATTCTGCGCCCGCCAAAAGGGGGGACCCTCCTCCCAAGCGGACGGTTGGCGAGGGGGGCAAGGGCCAGGCTCCGTCGGCGTGAGCCTTCTGGATTTCCTGAAGCAATCCCGTAGCGATGGAGTAGCTGACCCATCCGCCACGGCCGCGCTTGGATTGCGCCACCGAAATTAATCCCTCCCGAACCATGCGTGCCAAGGTGGTTTCGACGGTTCGCAAAGACGCCCCCACTTGGTCGGCCAATGATTGAACGTTCAGCGGATCGGTCGACTCCGAGGCGAGGCTTTTTCGCGAGGCGCTGATGATTTCAATCAATCTCAACTTTAGCCCAACAAGACCCAACAGTTGGGTGTTTGTCGGATTTTTAACAGCCATTTCGATGGTCATTTGTTGGGTATTCATCGATTTAAAAACGGTTTTTATTGGTTTTTTAAACCCAACACAACCGAATTGTTGTGTTTTGTCCGGTTTTTTCTCCAATCTGTTTCTCTCTCAATGAACTCAGGGAGGC
>JAPLUH010000259.1 GCA_026397675.1 Verrucomicrobiota bacterium | reverse complement strand
TCACCATGCCGGCGATTCTTATCTTGGGTTTCGATTTGGAGGCCAGCCGGGTGCTGTTGGTGGTGGTGTTGGGCGGACTTCTGGGGATTTTGCTAATGATCCCGCTGCGTCGCCCGCTCATCGTTCAGCAGCATGGGGAGTTGAAATATCCGGAAGGCGCAGCCTGCGCGGAGGTGCTTAAGGCGGGCTCCAATGACGAGTCCCGAGCCGCGGCGGATCCGGCGTATGCTCGTGAAGTCGCCGGAGCCGGGATTCAGGCCAAGACCATCTTCGGCGGGTTCGCCTTGGGCTTGTTGTACAAGTTCGGCAATTCGGCGCTGAAACTCTGGAAGGAAACACCCGAAAAGGTGTTCGGGGCCCCGCTGAAAGGGGGTTCGGTGTCGTGCGAAATCTCCCCTGAAATGGTGGGTGTGGGCTACATCATTGGTCCGCGGATCGCCGGGGTCATGGCGGCGGGAGGCGTGCTGAGCTACTTGGTGCTCATTCCGCTCATCCAGTATTTCGGAGCGGGATTGGTTAGCCCTCTGGCTCCCGGTAAAAAGCTCATCGCCGACTTGTCGCCCAATGGCATCCGCAGCGCGTACCTACTCTATATCGGGGCCGGCGCTGTAGCGGCGGGCGGTCTCGTGAGTTTGTTGAAGTCTATGCCCACGCTGTGGCGAACGTTGCGTGCCGGATTGGCAGATTTGGCCGGGGCCCGTGACGGCGCGTCGGGGGTCTCCGGGGACCGGCGCGATCGGGATCTCTCGCTGCGTTGGGTGGCGGGTGGGGTGTTCGTGCTAATGGCCGCCATCACGCTGGCTCCCGCTCTGCGCATGAATTTGCTGGGTGCGGGGCTGATCTTGGTTTTGGGATTCCTCTTCGTGACGGTCTCCTCACGGTTGACCGGTGAAGTAGGGTCCAGCTCTAACCCAATTTCGGGCATGACCATCGCTACGCTCCTGCTCACCTGCCTGACCTTCGTGGCCGTGGGGTGGACAGGCTCGGCCCATTATGTGACCGCTCTTTCTGTGGGTGGCATCGTGTGTATCGCCTGTTCCAATGGCGGGACCACCTCGCAGGATTTGAAGACCGGCTTCCTCATCGGCGGCACGCCTCGATATCAGCAATTGGCCATATTGATTGGGGCTTTTGCCTCAGCGCTGGTAATGGGATGGGTGCTCCTAGCCATGAACAATGCCGGGACCATTCATGTGCGCGCCTCGGAGGTCGCCCCGGGCTTGGTCGCTCCGGCCCAAGCCTTGACCGATGCGCCTCGGGCTCACTTGGTGGGTCCGATGGCCGGGGTGGATACCCAAGAATACCGCGTGTGGCATCAGACTGATACCAACGGCGTGGCGCGGAAGTGGTTGGTCGATGATTCGGGCAAGGCCGTCTGGCTGGTGGATCCGGCCATCACCGGAACCGAGTCGAAGCTGCCCAGTGGGGCCACGGTCACCAAGTACGATGCCCCGAAGACGGTATTGGTGAGCTACATCATTAAGGGCGTGCTCGACCGGAAGCTCCCCTGGGACTTGGTGCTCATCGGGGTGATGATCGCCGTGGTGCTCGAACTCAGCGGCATCCCCTCGCTGGCCTTCGCCGTGGGGGTCTATTTGCCGATCTCCACCTCGCTGGGTATTTTTGTCGGCGGGTGTGTCCGGTGGTGCGTCGATCGGGCTGCCCACACCCGGGGGCGTTTGCAGGGGCTCACTGCCTCGGAGATCGCTGCCGAGAGCGATCGCTCACCGGGGGTCTTGATGGCGAGCGGTTATATTGCCGGCGGCAGCATCGCGGGTATTGGTGTGGCCATTAGTCAGGGAGTGACCACGGAGTTCAACGAATCCGTCGAGAAGTGGATGACCGCTAACAACCCGTTCTTCGAGGGGGCTTCTTCCGACGCCCTCTCGTTGCTGCCCTTTGCTGGGTTGGTGGCGCTGCTGTACCTCGCGGGCAAGTCGGGTGAATCGCAGCAAAAAGCCGCTGCAGGAAAGACATCCTGAGCGGCCACGAGGTGGATGGGCTTAGGCTTTCACCGAGGCCCGGGCGATTACCAACCGTACTCAATGGAGCGGCGCTGCCAGAGAAACTCGAACATGTTGCCCTCGTGGGGTTGATCCCAGGAGATCTTCATGGTCGAGACCGGACCGATATTCAGGCGATCGATTTCGGTGAAGGCCTCGAGGTCGCGGATGAACGCCGGGTCTTTGGTGATCGCTGAGCAGGCCAGGGTGTAGCCGATATTCTTGAGCACTTCTGGCTGGCTGCATTGGACCACGCTGGCATAGGGGCAAAGGAACTCGCGATTAGCCAACGGATGGGCGAAGGAGTCGCAGCGCACGATGGTCGGCCGCATGAAGGTGCCGATGTCGCTGGAGACTTTGCGGGAGCCACCGCGGTAGCGAGCGGTGACGTCCTCGGCGCCTGGGGTCTTGAGGCCGTCTTCGATTTGCCCATCGATGTAGTCCGCCATCTTGGGGTTGGCGAAGCCGGCCAGCCGAGCCTCGGGATCGTCGGAGGGCGTATGGCCGATGGGGCCGAGCGTCTTGGCTAAGGCATCGGCGATTTCTTCCGCGTACTTGGGCACCACCACGGCACTCGCGTTGATACACGAGCGACCGCCGTTGTCGGCGACGCTGGCGGCGATCACATCGATGAACTCAGGCCAGTTTTCGATCTGGTCTTCGCCGATGACGAACTTGCTCCACCCCGGGCCATGGATCTGGATCGCCGGGTTGTGGGCGTACTGCTGGGTGGTGGACTTGTCTCCGAAGATCAAGGCCCGGCCGCACAAGTTTAGGATGGCGGCGGCGCCCTCGTGATCCGTGGGATAGAAACCGAAGGCCTCAGCGGGGACCCCGGCGGCGATGAACGCTTGGATGAGTCGGTATGGGGTCCAGGGCTCCTCCTTGCCGGGCTTGATGATCACCGGCGTCTTGAGGGAGATGGCTGGGATCCACAGGGAATTTACGGCCGGCGAATTGCTGGGCATCACCAAGCCGAGGGCGTGAGCCGTGGGGAAGAAGGCCAGGTTGGTGCCGAACTGCTCACCGCGTCCTTTATCGAGGATGGTGAAGTCGAGCCCACGGGAGAGTCCGTTGAGCACTTCCGGCATGTGGGTCAGGGCGTAATGAATTTTCGCCATGTTCCGCTTCACCATCACATGGGGCAGTCCGCTGGTGCTGCTGAGGGTTTTGATGTACTCGTCGGCGCTTTGGGTGTGGCCTCGGTCTCCCAACGGCAGCGTGCCGTTGAGGAACAAGTCGCCGGCCTTGGCGCTCATGGCCATGAGTTCGGCGATGGTGAAATGATTTAAGGCGGCTCGGGCGACTCCTAGCTTGGTGAGGTCTTTTTTGACGATGCCGGCATTCACGGACGAGACGACGGCACAGACTTCACCGGTACGAAAATCTTTCACCTCCGTTTGTTCCAGGGAGGCGTAATTGCGGCCGAGACGAATGACAGGGAGATGCGGAATGGTGCTCATGGGATTCGATGAACCGATTCGAAAGTGGTACGCCTGCGTACAATTGGCAAACGCAGGTTTTTTGGTTCAGTGTGCCGTCAATGCTTTGGCGTCGAGGGTTAGGGTTTCTTGGTGGGGGCCGAGAGCGTCAATCTCTCGGCGACGGTGGCCGCGCGGTAGTCGGCCTGGGCCCGGAAACAGTCGGCGTCAATGTCCACGGCGCTCACTTGGGCGTCGAAGGCGGCCTGTTCGCGCAACTGCAAGGCCAACAAGTCGGTGGCTCCGCGCATGAAGCGCTCGTTCTCGGCCTCTTGAAGCTCCACGGAGAGTTGGACATTGAGCCGGGCTTGGAGGGTTTGCTCGTGGGCGGCACTCCAGGCGGAGAAGGAGTCGCGCACCTCGGTCTGGATTCGATCTCGTGCAAACTGCTGTTCGCGGGTGAGTTGCTCCAGTTGGGCCTCAACCTCCGCCACCCGACCCTTGGCCTCGCGCCGTTGAAGGGGAACTCGTAATTCGACGCCCACCTGAACCTCGGTCTCGGTCTGGTCTTTGTAGCGGCGATCGCCGTAGTCGCGGTTGGCGCTGACGCCGGCATCTAGGTTCGGTAGGAGCTGGTTTCGCGCGAGCCGTCGATCCACTTCGAGTTTTTCTTGGGTGAGACTCAACCGTTTGAGCTCGGGTCGGACCGTGAGTGAGCGCTGGAGGTCTTGCTGGAGGAGGCTTGCCTCAGGACCCGCCGGGGCGGGCAGACTTGGAGGCAAGCGATCCCGCGTGGCCACGGTGGGGTTCTCTTGTCCATCCCGATAGAATAGCGACAAGGCCAGTCCAGCCGCCTCGAAGCGCCGGCGTGCCTGCACCACGGCCAGTTCCCGCGAGACGATGAGTCGTCGGTTGTCTGTGAGGACGATTCGGGGAATCAAACCAGAGTCGCTCTGTGTCTTGAGGGCATCCATGCGCTCACGGGCGATGCGCAACAGGGCCTCGGAAAGTCGCAACCGTTCTCCCGCCGCGAGCCAACCGTAGTAACCCGCAGTGGCGGCCCGGATGAAGTCGATTTGCTGACGGTGGATCAGCGGATCGGCCAAATCCTTGTCGAGTCGTGCCTTGAAAAGGGTGGCCCGCCGCCGGTCGATGGATCCATCGCGCAGCAAGGGCAACCGGAATCCGATCCGAGGTTCGCCGGAGCCCTGGGTGCGGTTCTTCTCGTAGTCCGGCAACAAGCCGCCGGTGGTGATGCGATAGCCTCCGAAAAGAGTGCTACCCCAGAGGCTGGTGAATTGCTCGAAGCCCGTGTCGACGGTGGTGGTCTGGTAGTATCCGCTCGGAGCATCGAAGAGCCTGGAGAAGAACTGGAAATCGAAGGTGCCGCGCGCGCTCTGGAGGCGTCCGGCGGCGACATCGCGCTCGATGAGCGCGGCCAGCATGGGTGGGTATTGCTGACGGACCGAGTCGAGCACCTCAGGGAGCATCAACGCGTTGGTTGTAGCAGGGGCGGCCGTTGTTGGTGCCGTGCTGGGCGTCTCCGCCGCCTGTAAACCAAAGGAAAGACTCCCCAGAATCAGGCAAAGAGCGAAGCAGCGGACGGCGCTCCAATGGGCAGCGGAAGCACGGTGATGGACCCCTCGTGCGCGCTGACTATGGCCCGATGGCCTCGGGCCGGATCGCCGATTCAACTGGAGCGCCATGACGGACATCGCATTCATCACGGGCAGAATTACTTCTTGGGATCCAACGCCTCTTCCGTGATCACCGGTGGGAATCCGTTCAACTGGCGCCACACCTCGTACCACAGCGGAACCCGTTGCAGCAGGACCCAACCGTTGGCTCGAACCCCCTGCCTGAGCCATCGGGAACCGGGCCATGGCACCGAAGTCGCATGGCCATCCGGGCCCTGGACCACATCTTGTTTCTCGGCCACGAGAATGCGGAACTTCCCCTTGCCGTTGTCGGTCGGATCCACCAGCACGACTTCGCCGCCAAAGGTGCCCCGGGCCAAACTGGGCCAGCCAATTATTTGCAGCGCGGGCCAGCCCTCGAACTGGAGGCGCACCGGGCTGCCTTCGCGGAGGATTTGGCCCTTGGGGCCGACTTCTCGAGGGGTGACCAGGGGCATGTCCTGTCCTTGAAGCCAGACTTCCACCATGGGCTTGTCGGTCTGGGCGATGATGGTGCAGAGCGGTGAGCCGGCCCGAAGAAACGTTCCCTCCGTGGACTGAAGGCGAAAGACGATGCCCGCCCGCGGAGAGGTCACCTTTTGCATTCGCGTTTGGCTGATTTGGATTTCGAGCCCTGTCAGCGATTGTTCTGCGGAGGCCAGTTCAGCTCGTGCGGAATCCCTCTGGGCGGTAATGCCTTGGATCGCGGCCCGCAAATCCACCGGAGTCCGCTCCAGCTCCGCTTGCGAGCGCTGCAACTCGGCCTCGGTCCGGTCGCGCTCCAGGGTGGTTAATTCAAAGTCTCGCTGGGATACAAGCCCGCGTTTGTCAGCGTGCAGCGCCTTGAATCGGTCGAATTGCAGTCGGGCGGTGTCGGCGGCGAATCGCGCGGCGGCCAGGCGAGTTTTGGCAGCTTCCATCGCTAGCGGGAGCGCACGTTCTTGCTCGCCGATTTGGAGACCTAGCGATTCGACCCGAGTCTTGGCCGCATCGCGTCGGGCACTGGCCGCATCGCGCTGCTGTAAAATATTGGCCAAGAGGTTGGGATCGTTGTCCACGATCTCGAAG
The DNA here is from genome assembly GCA_026397675.1 of Verrucomicrobiota bacterium. GTDB lineage: Bacteria > Verrucomicrobiota > Verrucomicrobiia > Limisphaerales > UBA9464 > SXXZ01. The sequence continues at coordinate 5,560 of JAPLUH010000259.1, read as the reverse complement.
AGTGGATCGCCCTCTTGAACTTCCTGGCCCTCGACCACGAAGGACCGCTGCACCTTGCCCGGCAGCGGCGCCTCAATGGTCAGGCTCCGTTCCAATGGATTGTAGGCAATGACTCGACCCGATCCGCTGACGAATTGCCTCCAAGGCAGCAAGATGAGCGCTATCAGCGCAATGAGACACAGGGCGGCCGACACGAAGGTCAGCTGACGCAGTCGCCGCGACGAAGCCGTGTGGTCCAGCGCGCTGAGACCGCTCCGATGGTCCAGCAGGGACATGACGGAGGGGGACTGAGACTGCGACGGAGAATGCAGCGGAACCTCCGATTTCAGGGGCTCGGTGAGGGCTGGTTCACGGTTCATGCTCGGGGAGGAAGTTCGGAGCCGTGTCCGGGGCGGCTGAGGTGACAGTCGCCCAGATGGACCGAGTGGTCGCAGCGGCGGATGAGGTCTGGATCGCGCGTCACCAACACGAGGGTGCTGGGTTCACGGGCTTCAAACAGCGCGGCTTCGAGTTTTTCGAGTGTTTCAATTTCGAGTCCGTCCAGAGCCTCGTCCACGAGTAATAGGCGTGGTTTGCGAACGATGGCCCTGGCTAGAATGAGTCGGCTTCGCTGGGAGTTGGTTAGTGGATGGCCTCCCGGGTTGAGCTGAGTCTCGAGGCCGTCGGACATTCGGTGAACAACCGTCATTAATCCCACGCATTCGAGCGCGCGATTCACTGCGTCGATGCCGATGTCTGGTCGTCCAAGGCGGATGTTTTCAAGGAGAGATCCCTGCACGATCTCTTGGCCTCGAACAAGAAAGACCTGACGTCGGAGTTCGCCCAATTGCCACAGTCGGAGGTCTATTCCGTTGAGCAGCACTTGGCCTGTGGAGGGTTCCCTGAGGCCCGCCAAGAGATCTAGCAGAGCGCTTCCGCCCAGCCCGCCAGGGCTCACGATGCCTAGGGTCGAGCCGGGTGGGATCTCTAGGTCTTGGTTCTCTAGAACGGGCAGCCCACCGGCAGGTGTGTAGCTGACTCCGCGTACCTGCACTCGGATGCCTTTCTCGGAAGCGACCGGTTTCTCGCCGGTTTCCCGTTCGATGGGCAAATCGACCAAATAGCCCAATTTGTCCACGGCTGCTAACGCGTCGTACCAGCTCTCCAAGTGTTTCCCGAGTTTGGATATGGCTGCCACGATTGAGGCGACAATGAGTTCGCTGGCCACCAACTGACCCAGTGTGAGTTCAGCCCGGAGCACCAACCAGCCGCCGATGGAAAGCAGTGCTGCACTGGCAATGGCCTGCAGACCTAGTAAGGCGATGACCTGGCCTAAGAGGATGCGGAAATGGGATTTACGCGCCGCGAGGTAGTTCAGCGCCAACTGGTCGGCGCGAGAACACGCCATTTCGGCCGCGCCGCTGACCCGAAAGAGCAGGGGGAACATGGCTATTTGCTCGAGCCAACCCACTACCGCGTGCTTGGCGTAAGATTCATCAATGCTGGTGCGGACCGCGCGGCGTCCCGGGATGAAGACGACGAGCACCAACAGTATTAATAGAGCGGAGGCGAAGAAGAGGAGGAGAGGGTGGTAGAATCCGAGGACCACCAATCCGATCAAGGTGCTGAAGAGGACGTTGACGCCATCGAGGAGCAGGCCCGAAGCGCTTTTCTGGACCGTGACCACATCGAAGAAGCGGTTGACCAGTTCAGGTCCTTGATGGGTTTCGAGAACCTCCAGTGGGACTCGCGGGAGTCGAAACGCCAAATCGGCCGTGAGGCGCACAAAGATACGGCGTTGGATCAACTCCATCGCGTATTCTTGAGATGCCCGCAGAACACCCAGCATTCCGAGCAGGAACATGAGAAACACCGCCAGGACGATGAGTGCCTGAACGTAAACGGGTTGCTCCCCGCCGAAGGCAAAATTATTAACGACCGCATCGGCCGTCAACGGGGTCGCTAAGTAGAGAATTCCTGAAATGATCGACAGGACAAGGATGACGCGGATCTCGGGCGCCTCCGGCTGCAGCAGGGCCACGAAACGATAAAAAGGGCTCGGAGGGGAGGTTCGTCCCAAAGAAGGCGTGCTCCCGCTGGAAGCAGGGTTGTGGAAGAGTTGCCCCATGATGTGAGACCTCTTAATAACCCGAAAAATTGATAAATCAAATCGACTCTTCGGTGACGGCACGCCATTGGCCCGGGGGCAAATCGCCCAACTCCAGAGCACCGAATTGACTGCGGTGAAGGGACGTCACTCGGAAACCTTGGCCAGCAAACATGCGGCGGACTTGATGATAGCGTCCCTCTACAAGATCCAGATAAGCGGTACGAACTCCAGTGAGAACTAAGTTTGCCGGCAGGCAGGGGTCGGCATCATCGGGCAGGCGCAAGGTGCCCGAAGCGAAGAGTGGTACGAGGTCTGGATCCAGGTCTTGGTCCGACACCACCTCGTAGCGTTTGGTCACTTTGTGGCGAGGCGAAGTCCAACGCTGCACTAATTCCCCGCGGTCTGTAATGAGCAGCAGCCCCGTGGTCTCCTTATCCAGACGCCCGACGCTGGTGATGGGTGGGTTCCGACGACTCCAGCGCTCTGGAAGCAGGGAATACACATTCGGACCCTCCCGTTCCTCTCGAGAGCAGACGAGCCCCGCAGGCTTGTGCAGCATGACAAGGATGCCCTCCGGATGATCCACCGGTTCGCCATCGATTCGGAGGTCTGCCAACAGCACCTTATCGGCAGGGTTCTTTGCTTTCTCACCGTTGACGGTCACCCGGCCCGCCTTCAACCAGCCCCGGGACTCGCCCCGGCTGCAGTAGCCGTGGCGGGAGAGCATTTGATCGATACGGTAGCGCGTCATAGAAGCCATAGCTTAGCCGCCGTTTGAGTTGGCGACGACGCGAAATTCCCTGTCTCAATCCGCTGCAATTAACCCGCCCAACGGCTGAGTACGAAGTTGCGGGTGAGGTGCAGGTGGAGCACTCCCAAGACGGCCCGTCCGATCCACCGGAGGAGGCGCAAGGGGCGCGATATGGCCGGAGCCGACCAAGCCAAGAAGATCGGAAAAGCCATTCCAGAACAGCGGATGTACGACGTGAACGCGCCGCTCATGGCCGGGAGGATTCCGAGCACGTACATCTATGGAATTAAGGAGGCTCTGCTTGAGGAAGAGCGTATTGGTGCAATCGGGACCGGGAAGGCCCAGCCATCCTTGGACCCAGGTTGCACCCAAAGGGACGTCTTCGCCGTCGCGGTTGGGAGGGATGAACTCGGCGTGGTCATTGGCGTAGAGACCGCCTGCTATTCCGAATTGCCGGAGCTGTGACAGGCATTGGGTGGTGGCCGCTCGGTGTTTGGCTCCAGCCAGAGCTGGTAGGATGAGGCCAGCCAGAATGGCGATGATGGCAATGACGACGAGGAGTTCTATCAGGGTGAAGCCCGAGATCTGTCGGGGATGCGAGGCCGCGGGATGTGGCCAGCGCCTCGAAGTCGAATTCAGGGCTCCCCAGGGTGGATGAGAGGATGAGGGGTCGACCCGGCGTGGGGGTGTCTCCTAATGTGTGACTATCTCCGGATGGGTGACCCGGCAGCTAGGGTTAGTAATTTCAGGGGCGATCATGTCTGCGACTTCGATTTTTGCGGTTGAATTGGCGTCAGTGACCTTCATGCATCACCCCTGTTTTCGGTTTTACGTAGGCTTGTGGAAGACAGGGTCTTGGACGAATTGCTCGGATCGGGATCGCCAGAAGAAAAAGAGGCTTCCTGCCAGCATGTAACCGAGAGCGCCCAGCATAACCCAAGAGGCTTGGGAGTCCGACAGTCCGATGCGGTCAGCCAAGTCGCCCAAGCATTTGCATGCAATTGGGGCGTCGGTGATCCAAAGCCCCATGCGATACAGCAGGAAGTTGATGCAGAGCCAAATGAGCGATCCTCGCTTGATAGACAGGGAAACTTTTGAAAGCAGCAAAAGTGCAACGAATGCCTCGAGGGCCGCCACTAGCACGAGTAGGTCCCGGTTCTTGAGCACCCAAAAAACAGGGTCTGCTTTTTCTAAGATGCTTTGAGTGCCAAAGGCGCTAGCAAACTTGGCTGCTGCGGTCAGGAGCAAGATTGCGGCTACCGATCTAAGGAAATGGAGCTCCTGCCGAGGTTTTTGTTCGTCACGTGCCGAGACAAATTGAGAAGCCATCGGCAGTGTATCGGCAGGGCTCGCTAAGAACTTGAGCTGAATTTTTTCCCGGTGCCGGTCTCCGTTGCGTTTGAGTCTTCCGTTGGAAAACCAGAGGCCTATTCTTTAGACCATGACGCGACACTGCCACCGGTGCGGTTGGCTTTGGACACTCCGGGACGCCCCAGGCCGCAGTGAGAGTTGTCCGCAGTGCCGGGCTGACCTGAGGGTTTGCCTCAACTGCAAATTTCATGACCGCCAAGCCGCCTATCAGTGTCGAGAGCGCCGGGCAGAGCCTGTGGCCGAGAAAGATTCGGCCAATTTCTGCGAACACTTCGACTTCCAGTCACGGGAGTGGCGTGCGGATGGCGGTGCGGGCGATTCTCGCGAAGATAAGGCGCGTGCCGATTTAAAACGCCTCTTCGGTGAGGATTGATTTCTGGGGTTGGAGTTACTCTCCGCGCAGGGCTGCCAAGAGTTCGCCACGGCAGGCCTGACGGGTCGCCAGCCAGGTCCAGAAGACGCCATTGAGGAACACTGCCCCCAGGATCCAACCCAGCGAGATCCACGGCAATCCCCGGAGATTTGCGCTCCAGATTGGAACTGTTGCCAGCAGGGCTGCCGCGATGCCCAGAATCATGCCGCGTGCCAGCAACCGGAGGTGCTCCGATAGGATCATGGATTGGATCTGAGACTTCGGGAATCCCACTGCAGCGAGCAGGGCTAGTTCGCCCCGGCGCTCCAGGACATTGCGCTGGACGACCAATCCTAATCCGACGCTGCCCAGGAGTAGACCGAGGCCTCCCAGCCACTGAAAGGTGTTGAGGTAAGTATTCTGGACGGCGTTGAAGCGGTTGAGTCGGTCCACGGTGCTGGTCGTTTCGAGCCCTAAGTCGGCCAAGCCCCGAGTTAATTCTTCGGCGACGGGTTTTGCAGGCTCGTCGGTGTCGATGAGGAAGGAGCGGTAGCCGTTTTCGCCGGGGAAATGGCGTAGGAATTCGGCCTCTGAGATTAACAACTGACCTTGAAGGATAGAGTTGGCCACAGAACCCACCAGGCGGACTTGGAACGGGTGGCCGCGTTCATCGATATAGTCCAAGGTGTCCCCGATCTTTTTGCCCAAGGCCCATTGGATGGAATTGGCATCGCCGATGGCGGGGACGGGTTCGTTAGTATTGCCGGTGCGCTCTAGGCTCATCCAAGGGCGATCGGTGGGCATGCCATCGGCGAGCGACTGGAGGGTAAAGGCCTTCCGCTCAGCCAATGATTCTGGGCGCACTCCCAAGAGACGGGGGCGTTGGGCTCGATTCAGATTGAGGCAACTCGCATCATCTCCCTCTCGGACTCGCATGGGAACGACGGACATTCCCTTCAGGCGTTGGGGATCCAGACCCAGTTTCTCTTGACCCCGG
>JAPLUH010000466.1 GCA_026397675.1 Verrucomicrobiota bacterium | reverse complement strand
ACCGACAGATTGGCCGGGCCCGGCAAGTGGTTTGCAGTCGATTCGACGAGCGCGAAATCAGGCCCCAGTTGATTCACCGCCAACCGTTCACCGCCCACGTCCAAATGCATCCGGACCCGAGTAGAAACCTGCCCCGGCGAGGATCTCATGAGTGAAGTAGCCGACATCGGGGAAAGAGTTGCCGCATACTGCCGGCGACGGCAACTGGAACGTCTCGGCCCATTGGGCTCGGGCATGCATGGCAATGTGTTCCGGGCTGGTTCGGCTGCTGCTGCCGGTGAGGTGGCTCTTAAGGTCCACCTGCTGTGGCGAGCCGGGCTGTTTCGTGGGGCCGGGGTCAAGATGGTTCGTGGGGATTTGATGCGTGGAAGCGGAATGGTCCGTAGGATGGGAGGCGTGTTGGTCCGTGAAAGCTCCCGGGGCACTGCGGAGAAGCTTCCACGGATCAATTCGGCTGGTTCAACAGGGTGATGGATTCAGCCCAGACTGCGGCGCAGTTCGACGGTCCAGGCGAGGCCGCGGAGGCGGCGGCGCTCGAGTTCGGCGGCATCCGGCACCTCGGATGCCGGTGGTGATGGTTTCGGGACTGGTGACCGGGCCGGTGGGCGGACGCGCAGGCGGCTGATGCCGAGGTCCTCTTCAAAGCGGTCGGGTTGGAGAAGATTGGAGAGCTTGAGGGCTCCGACGTTGCGGCGAGTGGCGTGGATCTCGCGCTGCAGGTAACGCACGACGTGCTCGATATCCGCCAGCGTGTGCCCGTCTCGCAGCAGTTCAAACCACTGACGCTGGCGGTCATAGCGCATCGGGAGATTCTGCCCGGTGAGCCGGCAGTAGAGTTCGTGTGCCCGGGTGATCTGGGCGGCATCAACTGACGTGGGCGGGTTCATGTTCGGCGAAGGGTTCCGGGGATTGGAGTCCGGGGACGCAGGGCATCTGATCGATGGCGTGACGAACGTGCTCCACGCCGATCTGGTTGCATTCGGCGACGGCCGCCGCCAGCCATGCTGCGCGTGCGAGCAACTGGAGGCTGCGAGGGAACCCACCGCTGGCACTGGCCAGCATCTCGGCCCCGGGTGGCGACAGAACGGTCGGACTGAGGCCGACCTTGCGCAGAGCCGTGTGGAGGTATTCGGTGAGCCGCGCCGAGGGCCAGGGCAAGAGGCGGAAGTGGCCGCCGAGTCGGGAGTACATGGCCCGCTGATGGCGCAGGCGCAGGGCGGACAGCAGGTACTCATCGCCGATGAGGACGAGGGAGAACAGAGGGCGCTCGGGCAGGTTGAGACCGAGCAGGAGCCGGATCTCCTCCAGGGCCGCAGCCGAGTAGTTCTGCGCCTCGTCGAGGACGAGGACCAGGGAGCGGCGTTCGAGTTCGCCCAGGGCTTGTTCGATGCGGGCCAGGTTGGTCTCGCGCCGGAAGCCCGAAGCCTTGCCGAGGCGTTGGACCAGGCAGGACAGCACGCTGGAGCCACTGAGGGTGGCGTGGGTCAGCGCCAGCGGGAGATGGATGCGGTTATCAAGGCCGCGCATCCAGCGGCCGACCAGGGCGGACTTGCCGACGCCATTGGGGCCGGTGAGGAGGACGGGCGTGCGGAGCGCGGCGGCGTGGTCGAGGTGGCGGCGGAGCAGGACCAACTCGGGAGCATCGACCCACGCGTCGACCTCGTGGGTGAAGGGGACATCGGAGGCGCCCCAGCGGCGGGCGAGGTCTTGGAGATCAGCGTTCAACATGGTTCGTCTTGCCAAAGATCTGGCTGTTGAGGTGGAGGTGGACGGGGCGGGCCAGACCAAAGGACTGGCCACGGTAGGAGACCTCGATCCGGGCGAGGGTCCATGGGTCGAAGCAGAGTTGGACCTCAAGGCCCCGGAGGGCGGGATCAACCTCGTAGAGGTGGCAGTCCAGACGAAGGGTGCCGTCCTTGCGTACGGTGCGGTTCACCCGGCTGAAGAAGAGGCGGTCGAGATCGAGGGTTGTGTCGAGACTTCGGATCTGGTGTGAGGCGTTCTGGAAACGGGTCTGGGGCGGTTGGTCTGTGCCTTGGTGGACGCGCACGTGGTAGACGCTCTGAAGCCAGTCGGCCAACCGGCCGTTGAGTTGGTCGAGGGTGGCAGGACCGTGTCCCGGGCGACGCTGGAGCGCCTCGAAGTCCTCCTGAACGGTGCGGAAGAACCGCTCGATCTTGCCCTTGCTCCAGGCGTGGTAGGGCTTGGCGTGGAGAAGGCGGATATTGAGGTTGGCACAGACCAGGCGGGTGTGGTCGTTGACGAAGGGGCCGCCTTGATCGGTGTAGAGCTTGCGTGGCAGACCGCGGCGGCGGAGAGCCTCCTTGAGGGTGGCATGAAAACTCCGTGTGGTGGCATCGGGATGGTAGAGTGCGGCGACGACGAGGCGTGAATGATCGTCGATGATGGCGCACAAGTGGGTGCCGCGAGGGGTGGTAGCATTGCCGTCTGCCGGGAGGTGCGGCCCCGGGGAAAAGTCGGCCATCCACAGCTCGTTGACGGCCGGGGCCTCGAAGGCCTTTGTGGGACCGGAGACAGCCTGATGGAGCTGTCGGCGCCGGGAGCGTCGGTCCAGGTCGTGGGATCGGAGGCAACGGTAGACCGAACTGATGGCCGGCAGTGTGGGATCCTCTGTGCGCCACAGGCGGTAGAGGACTTTCACAGCGATGCCCGGCTGGGAGCGGACAGCCGCGAGGATCCGCTGCTGCTGCTCTGGAGTTAGGGCGCGGGGAAGGCCGCGATCGGAGCGGGACTTGGGATGGAGCGCCGGGAAGCCGCCGTGACGGAAGGCATACCACCAGTCCTCGAGAGTGCGCAGGGCGACAACGAACTCCAGGCCATCGGGGCCCTGGATGGGGACGCGGGAGACCATCTCCAGGGCCGTGCGAAGCGGCAGGCGCTGGTGGACGAGGTCCTGGACTTTGGAAACCAAGGTGAAACGCTGCAGGGCCAGGGCCTGGGCGTCGTCAGGAGCGCTTTTTTCGTTCATCGGCCGCAGTCTGAGACACCCTGAACCGAATCGGAACAATACCGGTGTGTGGGACGGCGACGGCTCCGGGACGGGGAACAGGTCGACGGGATCAAAGCGGCGACGGACGCAGGCAGAGGTAGTCGGCCAGCAGGCTGGTGTTGTGGGAACGGGCCAGGAAAAGCAGGATGCCGGGGAGTGATTGTTTGGCTTGCCGCATAGCGCTCCAGAGGTGTTTTGCATCACTGACTCCGGAGGCGATCAACTGGCCGAAACAACCGCGGAGGGCATCGATTCGTCCTGCGAACCGATCCCAGGCCCGGAGCAGCGCCGCTGTCTCGGGCCCGTCGGGCGGGGGATCGGGTCCTTGACCCACCCCTGCCCGACGATTGGCGAAGGCCTCGAAGCGAGGGAGATGGACGTGCCGGTAGGGCAGGAGATGACCCGGAAGCACCGAGAAGGTTCTCCGGCACCGGACACAGAGGTAGCGTTGAACCGGCACCCGAGTTTCGCCGGACACCGCATCATAGCGCTGGTAACGACCATGGCGATGGACGGGGCCGGTGCACCCGTGCGGGCAGTACGGGCGATCGCCTACAAATTGGCCTTCACGAAGCTGGATGACCTTTCCAAAGCGAGTTTCGCCGTAGACATCAACCTCTCTTTGCGCCCGGGAACACGGCTCCTCCTCCACGGATCAATCCGCCATCATTCGACATTCTACCCACGATTTCACGCGAAGCGGTACACCTGCGCCGTGGGCCGTTTGAACTGGAATTAGAAACCTATCTCCGGCTGCAGGATGAAAACATCACACAGGTGCTTGGCTTCAACGTCCCGCAATTACTGGATTACGATGCCGAATTGCTGGCGCTGGAAATGACGGTCGTCCAGCAACCCTTCGTCCTGGATTTCGCGGAGGTGCGGCTCGATTTTCCTTTAGAGTTTCCGGATGACGTATGGGCGAGCTGGCTGGAGGAGAAGCAGGAGCAGTTTGGCGAACGCTGGCCCATTGTGAAGCGGGTGCTCGGGGAATTTGAGGCTCTGGATATCTACCTGCTCGACGTGTCGCCCCGAAACATCTCTTTCCGAGACTAGTTGGCAGCTCTCGGGGATGATTCGGCTCGTGGAGGTTCCTCAAGCCTTTGAAGATTCGCCTCCCCCATGCGACCCAGGGGTGCAGATAAGGTTCGGGACCCACCCGAAGCCCCGACCAACGAATAAGGTTTGAAGGCACCCCCCTCCGAATGCAGTGACGTAACTGGTTGGTCTTCTCCGGGGGACACCAGCGAAGGTCACTGTTGCCCCCGTTCCTGAGGAATGGGACTTTGAGAAAGAACCCGAACGTTTTGGCTGGGTTAGGCTGGTCCGAACAAACATTCGCTAATAGGACAAGCCGCCTCTTCGCGGCCCCTACGCCTGCGTCTTCCGCTCGCTCCACTCGCTCCCAACTCAGGCTCCGCAGCCGCTCCGCTCCAACCGCCTCCGGCGGCGCTTTGAGCTCACCGAACTGAACTGAGGGCGGGGCGGAAGCCCAGGCTGCCGCTCCGGTAACCCGGGTCGTTCCAGAACCGGTAGGCCGAGCGCGCGAGCCCGGCGTCGAAGAACCAACAGCCCCCGCGGAGCACGCGGCCGGAGCCCGAACTCGGACCTGTCGGATTCGTCACACTCCCAGTCGGGTAATCCCCATACCAATCACCACACCACTCCCATACATTCCCCATCATATCATGCAACCCCCATGCGTTCGCTGCCTTCTGACTCACAGCATGGGTCTCGCTACCAGAGTTGCCTGACCACCATGCTATCGCATCCAACTCCCCATAGCGTGCCCCCGCCGTCCCAGCTCGCACCGCATACTCCCACTCAGCCTCCGTCGGTAACCGCCACTCCCATCCTTCAGGCAATATCCCCTCAGCACGTTGCTTGTCCGTCAGCTTCCGACAGTACTCCACAGCTTCACCCCAACTCACCTGCTCCACCGGTCGCTCAGATCCTTTAAAATGCGATGGATTCCCTCCCATCACAGACTCCCACTGCCCTTGCGTGCATTCCGTCTCCGCCAGGAAGAACCCACGAGTCAATACCACCTCGTGTTGCACCTCATCAGAACTTCGGTCTGGTTCGCTCGATGGACTACCCATCGTAAATCGTCCACTAGGGACCCATCGCACCGCTAATCCTAAAACTAACCGTTCGCCTGCCTCTGCCCGAAAGGCTCCCCCACTCGCCATCCGGGCCCTCATCGCCTCGGCTTTCGCCTTAGCCTCAGCCAAGGCCTTCTCCTCCGCGGTCTTCGCCTCGCTGGCGGCCTGTTTCGCAGCAGTTCGTTGGCTGTCAACCCAACCCGCCAATTCTTTATCAACAGCGGCCGCTGAACTTCCTCCAGCGCAGACACCTGCAAGAACCCGGGCTAAATCGTCATCATCGCTCAAGAGTCGGTCGTTTGATACTAGGAGCTTCTTGCCCCCTTCTTTCAGCGGCATCAGCCAAAGATAGGTCTCGGTTTCAGCCCCTGCCCTACGTTCACCCCGGGCTGCCAACCAATCCGAGGTCTTGGCGTCCACCGTGAACAACCCATCGGCATCCGTTTGCACCGAAATTGGCGGTATCTCTTGGAAGAAACGTTGGCTTAATTTGCTCTCCGAAAATCCTTTGATTCCTTTTCGGCGACGTGCCGCCTCCTCAAGAATCTTGTCCAATGGTCCAGTCCTAGGGCTTGGCACCGCCGATGCCAGCGACTTCACCTCCGCCTCCAATTGGAGCAGCGACACCTCCCCAGCCTTCGCTTTCTGAGCCTCACCCAAAAGCTTGGACCCAATCTCCATCAGTTGCCCCTCACCAACGACGTGGATTCCGACCAGCCCCAATTTCACGTTCTCACCCCCCTTAGTCACCACAAACACCTGACCGGTGACCTCCCGTTTTCCAGAGCATCCCAGTAAGACTGCCGCACAGATTCCCGTCAGTAGGGCAGCCATCATCCAGCAACGCGAAAGGCGCATCATAGTCGCTACAGTTTCTGCCCTGCCGGGCGACGCCAAGGAAATTGCCCATTACTTCTTGAAAACCAGTAGGAGCGGTGGTCTCAGTTTAACTCATGGACATCACGGTGCGCCTGACTCCGGACTCCTTGCGCAGGTTGGAAAACTTCGCAGCGGAGTGGGGATATAGCCGAACTGAGGCAGTCGATGTCCTCTTCCTACACGGACTCAATGCCCTTGGTGGGGCAAAAGCGTCTATCGGTCCCGCTCCTTTGTCCCCTTCCGTTCCGAAGTACCCATCGGGTCTCCTATCGGGTCCCATGTGCCCTGTGTGCGGCGGACGGCGGTTGCAGCGCCATGGGCAATATGATTTCAAATGCCTGGATTGTTCGGAACAATACGAGCGCAACAATCCTCCAGCGCCTTAGGGCAGCGCTTGAAAACCGAGCTGAAACACGACTCGGAAGCTAACCGGTCAGCCCGAACGCCGCCCTCAGTCCCGTGGGCAACTGTCGGCACTGCACCTCACCGTAGCGCTTCGCGACCGGCCCTCTCGCAGCCCGTTTGGCGAAATGCCCTGAAATAGATTGGACGGCTTTTAGATTAGATGTGCTACTTAACTAGATGAATGTCATCGCGCACTTTTCTCCGCGGGGTTGTGGTCAAGGCCTCTGCCCCGGAATCGTGGTTACTGACCGCGGAACAGTCCTTGTCCAAGGGCTTATTCTCCCAGTAGTTGACAAATCGAAGCTGACGGTCCCCTCGCACGAGGCCGTGGTGGAGATCTCCCGAGAGGTTTTTGAAGACCTTTTGGGGCAATATCAGGGGCGCTAGAAACGCTACAGTTCCTAAAGGTTCCCTGCCCTTCTTCCGAAGGAAACAACAAGCGCCGAGTGGACTGTGTCCTTCGGCGCATTTCTGTATTTACGGAAGTACGATGGTGAATTGGCTTTCCTGGACTGGTTCGATGACGCTGTCTGACGGCGTGGCTTTGGCGGGGTTTCTCACCGCGTTGATTGGCCTTGGAATTAACGCGTTCCAGGTGCGGTTGCTGATTCGTCAGCTCCGGTTGGATGCCATGCTTCGGGTTGCTGAATCGAGCAGACGATTTGCATCCGTTGGCATCGAGCGCCCCGAATTGTGGGAGGCGGTGGGGTCTAAGGAATCAAAAAGCGGTTCGGACCTAGTCCTCCGATGCCGGTTCATCCAACTCTGGTTGAACCATGTGGTCATCGTCTGGAAGTGTTGGCGCACCGGCATGATGGACTCGTCCGACTGGGAAACCTGTTGCCGAGATATCGAATCAATCCTTTCTCTTCCTGCCGTCCGGGTAGAGTGGTGTCGCGTCCAAGGGTTCTATCCGCTCCGGTTTCAA
>JAPLUH010000497.1 GCA_026397675.1 Verrucomicrobiota bacterium | reverse complement strand
GATCAGCGACTTGTAGCGCCCGGAGAACAAGTGGCCGAAGAGCTTGTGACGCCGGTTGAAGCGACTGGTATAAGTGCCCAGCAACCATTTCATCCCGGCGACCAGATTTGGCTGCGGCGTCTCGACCACCACATGAAAATGGTTCGGCATGAGGACATAGGCGTGAACCTGCCAGCCGGTCTTAGCGCAAGCCTCGCCCAGCGTGTCGACGAAGCGCTGGCGATCCGCATCGTCCATGAAGATTAGTTCGCGCCGGTCACCGCGATTCATGACGTGATAAATCGCGCCAGCATACTCGACTCTCAACTTGCGGGCCATGACGAGAGAGTGGCTTTGGCTGCTTGATATATCAATATCAAGAACTGACCCCTTCACCGACTCTCAACTTGCGGGTTAGGCCGGGGGAGTGGCTTTGGCCGCTTCACATATCAATATCAAGAACTGACCCCTTCACTATATCAAGAACTGACCCCTTCACTGACCCCTTCACTTGACCCCTTTACGACTGCCCTCCACGACGCCCCAGCCCGCCGCCTTCAGGGCGGGGTCGATGTGTTCGGAGCGTGTCTCGGATTCGTTCATCGGTTTTGCCTTTAAAGAGGAAACCCTTGAAAATCAGGGATTTGTGAACTTTTGCCGCCGTTTCTTGGTTTTGCCTTTAAGGAAGTCTCAGGTCCAAAACGGCACATAGCTCCGGTAACGGGTGGAGGTTTGAGTGGGGTCGGCCAGCTTGATTTTGCCGGCATCCACCGTGGCGGCGATGATCTGCGAGACGGACGCCACCTTTCCTTCCGGCAACTGGAATCGCTCCCGCAGGCTTTGGTTGGTCATTTTCTCGTTCATCACGTAACGCAGGCAGCAATGTTGGTAGCAGGCCCGGATGCGGTCGTTCCGATCCATGTCATCCAGGGTTTGGTGTGCGAACAGCACCGCGGACGTGCGCCGGTCCCCCACACGGAAATCGGGGGCGGGCAGCTGAAATACCTCCGCCGTCTGGATCACCTTGTCCACGCCGCTGCCCTTTTCTTCGCAGATTCCCAGCCGACGCATCACATCCGCTAGCCGCTCATTGCGCGACTGGTATTCGTCGATGAAGCGGTCGGTTGGGATGAAGGGCTTTCCGGGATTGGAGATTTCCATCCGGTCCTCGTAGATCTCGATCATCACCGAAGAGCCTGATTCATTGAAATCCTGGTGGATCAACCCGTTGGCCACCAACTCGCGGACGGCGATCTCCGGGAACATCTTCACTTCCCGGCGCAAGGCCTGCTCGATCACTTCATTGGACGGGACCAGTCCGTTGATGAACTCCACCAGTCCCTGGAAGCCGACGGCATAGCCTTTTGTCCCCGGCTTGTCGGTCTTCGTTTTCAGCTTGTTCCTGCCCTCATAAACGATCACTCGCGCCGCCTTGCGCGCCAGCCGGTCAAAGGCATCCAGCCGCTTAGCAAACAGCAACCCGCCCAGGTTCGTAATCGTCCAACCTTGCCCTTGTCGCACGATCAGCTTCTCATGTTGAAGACGCTCCAGGACGCCCGTCCGGTTCGCCGGATACGGCAGATGCAGCAGGTCGAAGTAGCTTTGGGTGTCCAGCACCTGAACCACCTTGTCATCGTCGCAATCCGTCATGGCCGGTTGGGAAAGCCAGTCCGGCTGGCCCTCGGCAAAGATCGCCCGCAACCGGTCCTCGCTCATCGGCACCAGCTCTTCACCGGCGCGCATCAGGTAGGATCCCTCGAAATTGAAGGCCGTTCCGCGAGGCCTGCTGGGAATGGCGAACACCAGTACCCGGCCATCGGCATGTGCGACCTCCTCGATATCCACGCGGAAACCCAGCGCCTGGAAAAGCTTGGCCGCCATGTCGATCGGATCATTGAAGGCGGCCGTGCCCACCACCCGGCGGGGCGGATGGTCTTCGATGCCCAGCAGCAGATGCCCACCGCCCTCATTCGCCAGGGCCACGCAGTATCGGTAGAGCTTGCGGTTGTCGAACTGAGCCTTCGCCTCCTTGAACTCCAGATTCTGGTGTTCGGAACGGGCCGCTCGCCAGGCGTCGATCTGTGAAACCGTGATTGCCATGCTTTCGGACGAGTTATGGTAGGAAAGGCATCGTGAGCCAAGGTCCTAAAGTTCAATAGCCAACTCGCTTGTCGGTGCCGGATCACCGATGAGTGAGGATGCGGTATTGATGGGCGGGGACTTCGATGGCTGTGGAGTCTGCGGGGTGGGGAGGTTCCTGTTTCCAGAGGCGCAGGTCTTGGAGTCCGAGATCTTGGGGCGATATCCGTACGGGCGTGTCCCGGGGGTTGAAAAGGGCGATGATTCGATCTTCCTGCCAGCGGCGTTCGAAGGCGAGGAGGCCGAACCGCTGCTCAAGGGGCAGTGTGCGATAGTCTCCACGCCGGAGAGCGGGGTGCGCGTGCCGGCGTTGGATCCAGTCGCGATAGTACTTTGCTTGAGCCGTGTCCACGGTCACCGCGTCGGCTGGGCGCTCGTGGCCGGAGGGCAGTCGCTTCTCTGGCGTGTAGTGGAGATCGGCCCAGACCATGGGTTTGCGGCAATCGGGATCATCGGCTCCCCACATCCCGACTTCGTCCCCGTAATACAGGTACGGGGCTCCGGGCGAGAGGAACTGCAGGGCGATCATTTGCCGCCATCGGGCTTTCTCGGCTGCGTTGGGGGCCCGCGGATCGTAGCCCCGGTCCTCCTTGAGTGAGGCTCCGTGGTCTTGGCGTGCCGACGGGTTGACCACCGCCGATCCGACCCGCGCGGTGTCGTGGGAGCCCAGGAGATTCTGGAGGGCCAGGCATCGGTCGTAGCCGTAGTGCCGGTGCTGGAGTTCCAGAGCTTCCGCGAACTGGGCCGGTGTGATGGATCGGGGTTGATTCAGGAATTGGAAAACGGCGTCTCCGAATCGGTAGTTCATCACCCCATCAAAGGCCTGATCGAGCCAAGGGCGGGCATTGCGGAACGTGTTGGCTGAATAGTCCTCCCACCAGATCTCACCGGTGATGTAGGCCTGTGGGTTGAGGGTGTGCACCCATCCCCGGAACTCCTTCCAGAATCCCATGGGCACTTCAGCAGCAACGTCCACGCGCCACCCGTCGATGCCCTCCTCGGGGTTGCCGTCGCCATTGGGGTCCATCCATCGGCGCACGATCGAATGGAAATGCTGGCGCACTTCGGGATGCAAATTCTCCGCATCCCGTTGGATTTCCGGCAGGTCTTTGATGCCGGACCATCCCTGGTAGTCGAACTCATCGGCCGGGGTGGCCGGATCATCCCAGCGGGTGATGTGGAACCAGCGGGCGAAGCGGCTGCTGGGGCCTTCCCGTCGGGCCTGTTGGAGGGCCCAGAAGGTGGTTCCGGTATGGTTGAAAACACCATCAATGATGATGCGCATCTTCCGGCGGTGGGCTTCGCGGATGAGTTTCAGGAACAGCCGGTCGGCCGCACTCCAGCGCCAAGTGGCCGGATCGACGGGATCTTCGGCCGCGAACAGGGCGGCATCGCCGGCGGGATCCGGACCGAAATGACGGTCGATGTGATGGTATCGCGCCGCGCCATATTTGTGGAGCGACGGGGAGTCGAAGACCGGATTGAGATACAGGGCATTGATGCCCAGATCTTTCAGGTAATCGAGCCGGTCGAGAATGCCTTGGAGATCGCCTCCGTATCGGCGGAGTTGGGCGTTGTGGTAGAAGTCTTTTCCGCTGGCCTGCTCCCACGGTTGGAGCGCGTACCAGTCGGAAGTCCAGGGTGAGACCTTCCATCCGACCGGTACTTCATAAGGCCAGGTGCCTTCGAGACTGGCAGGGACCGGGTCGTTCTTCGCGTCCCCGTTGCGGAACCGTTCGGGAAAGATCTGGTACCAAATGGCGTCAGCGGCCCAGTCCGGCGGGGTGGCCAGAACCCGAGGCGTCCACAGCAGCATGAGCCACACGGTGATTCCGCGGAGCATTCGGAGAGACTCTGGGGTTGCAGTCATGGGGGCTTCGTTCTTGTCCACCTGGGCCATCGGTGTGGCCGCCGATCGGGGGGTAGTGGGGATCGTACGGAGTAATTCTTAGGCTGGGTTACTTGGCAGCCAGATCGTAGCAGAGGATCTCGCTGTCGTTTCGAAGGTAGATTCGCCGGTGGGCAAAAGCCGGATGACTCCAGACGACCGGACGACCGGGGTCGCGGTTGTCCGGTTCGATGACGTGCGCCCGGCTGAGTTCCTCGTACCCCTTCGGTGACAGGCGGGCGATAATCAGGTCGCCTTGTTCACTGAGCAGGAACCATTGCGAGCGGTTTTTCACCACGAAGCAGTTTCCCCAACGCTCGGCCTTACCCACGGTGGGCTGGAAGGTCTCCCAGAGGCGCTCACCGGTATCCAGACGCAGGCAGCGGAACTGTCCGTAACTGCAAGGGCCGTACACGTGGCCGTCCTCCACCCACGGTGTGGCCATAATGGAATTGAGATTTACGGTGTCGCGCTCGCTTTGCTTCGCGGTCTTCCAGGCCACCACAGGCACTTCGCGTCCGGGTTCAAATCGCAGACGCATGGATCCATTGTAGAAGCAGGTGAGGAAGAGCCCGTCGTCCAGCAGACGGGGAGTGGGGATGGCCAACCCGTAGTTGAGTTTCCAAGGTTCGCTCCAGAGCACTCGGCCGGTCTCCGGATCCAGTCCGTTCACCGCCTCGGCATGCCAGAGGATTAACTGGCGTCGTCCGCCGAGTTTGTAAATGACGGGGGGACAGTAACCGGGCTCTTTGGCCGACAGGGCTCGCCAGAGTTCGCGCCCGGTGTTTTTGTCGAAAGCAACGGCCACGCTCCCTTCGCCACCGACCATGCAAATGAGCTTATTTCCATCGAGCTGCGGATGCGCCGAAACGCCCCAAATCGGAACCTTGAGCCCGTAATCGGCCACGAAATCCCGGCTCCAGACCACAGATCCGTCCCGGGTGTTCTGGCAGGCGAGTTGGCCCATGGCGCCCAGTGTGTACACGCGTCCGTCGGCAACGACCGGTGTCGTTCGCGGACCCGCTGCGTAGCTGACCGTGTAACTGGAATTGTAGGATCGTTGCCAGACCACCTTTCCATCGGCGGCATCGAGGCAAAGAACCCGTTCGGTGCCGGCGATCGATGATGTGTCGAACGCATTTTTGGCTTTCGCCGCATTGGTTGCGACCTGGCGATCCATCAAGTACACCCGATTTCCGACCACGGCCGGTCCCGTGTATCCGGATCCGATGGCAGTGCGCCACACCCGTCGTGGGCCTCCGGCGGGAAATGCCTTCAGGATTCCAGTCTCCCTCCAGTTTGCATCCCGCTGGGGTCCTAGCCATTGCGGCCAGTCATCGGCACGGAGTCCACCGTCGGTCCACGTTCCCAGCAACGCGAGGGCAGCTGCCACGCAAATGGGCCACCACCGATTTGCCCCGGAGTGCGTTGTGGGCAGGTGTTCTTGCATCGGTTCAGCCCAACCGATTTGCAGACAAATACAATCCCTCAGAGCGCCGCGAGGGCGGCGGCTTGTGCGGTGGGTAGATCGGCGGGGTTTGCGACGCTGGTGTTGAGGTTGCGCAAAAGGCCGTCTTTGAGGCCGTAGATCCAGCCATGCACCGTGACGTTTTGGCCGCGTGCCCAGGCGTCTTGGACGATCGTGGTTTGGCAGACGTTGGCGACTTGTTCGATGACGTTGAGTTCGCAGAGACGATCGTGCTGGGCGGGTTCACCGGGCAGGGCATCAATACGACACTGGTGTTTTTCGCGGACGTCTTGGACGTGGCGCAGCCAGTTGTCGGCGAGGCCCACGCGTTCGCAGCGCAGCACGGTGCGCACGCCGCCGCAGCCGTAGTGGCCCACGACCATGATGTGTTTGATTTTCAACACATCGACGGCGAATTGGATCACAGAGAGACAATTCAGATCGGTGTGGACGACGACGTTGGCGATGTTGCGGTGGACGAAGACTTCGCCGGGCAACAGGCCAATGATTTCATTGGCGGGTACGCGGCTGTCGGAGCAGCCGATCCACAAGTGCTCGGGGTTTTGTTGGCGGGAGAGTTTTTGAAAAAACTCCGGGTCGCTTTGGGTGATCTTGGCGGCCCAAGTTTTATTTTGGGCGAAGAGGTGCGTCAGGTCTGCCATTGGAAAGAGGGTGGATTTTTTAGAGGAGGCGCGCCTAGAGCAATTTGCGATGGCCGCTCTCGGGGGCCGTTGGAATCAACGGGTTGCTCGGGTCCGGCGCCGGTGCGATCAAAAAAGTGTCAGTGAGGTTGTTTGAGTGAGGTTGGTGGCGTGAGGTTTGAGGTGGTGGGTGAGGTGGATCACCTAGGCTTCAAAACCCCTCAATTTGCGTGTATGGATCACACCGATCCTGGACCCGAACTCCGCCCACTCTCCATGATCATGCATCTCCGCTGAATGAAACCTGAACTTGCTGCCGCCGCCAACTTCCGTCCTCTGCGCAGGGTTGCCTCCTTTGGGTTTGTTCAGTTCTTCCTGTGTCTTGCGATAGGCATCTCCCGGGTTTCGGGGGATCCAGTGCCAGAGGTTTCCGTCATCCCGAAACCGTCACGGTTGGAAATGGGGCAGGGTCGTTTTGTGCTGGGACGCAACACGTTCCTCACCGTGGTGCCAGGAACGGAGGCCACCGGGCAACAGCTCGCCAGCCTGCTGAGACGTTCGACAGGGCTCCCGCTTCCCGTGAAACGGTCGCCGGCCGCTGGCGAAGCCGGGATGGCGGACTCCATCCAGGTGGCGTTGTCGGGAGACTCGGCCGTATTGGGGGAGGAGGGCTACCAGTTGGAGGTGCTGCCCGACCGAGTCCTCATTCGTGCCGCGTCGGGTGCGGGAGCTTTTTACGGATGCATGACTTTGCGGCAGTTGTTCCCCGCCGCCCTGGAGTCTTCAGTCCTCCAGCCCGGCGTGGAGTGGTCGGTGCCCGTGGTGAGGATCGAGGACAAGCCCCGTTTTCCCTGGCGCGGTGTGCTGCTCGATCCTGCGCGGCAGTTCATTGGTAAGCAGGGTATTCTCCGGTGCCTCGATTGGATGGCGTATCACAAGCTCAACCGCCTCCATCTTCATCTTACCGATGTGGATGGCTGGCGGGTGGAGATCCGGAAGTATCCCAAGCTGACGCGCGTCGGTGCCTGGGCCGACCTCGGGGAAGGGGTGCGGATCGGGGGCTTTTATACCCGGCAAGACATCCGCGAAATCGTCGCTCACGCCGCCCAGCGTTTCATCACCGTGATCCCGGAAATCGAGACCCCATCCCATTCCGGGGCGGCGTTGGTTGCCTATCCCGAATTGAACTGCTTCGGGACCCGCCGGAGCATCGCCCCGTTTCCCATCGATCCGCT
>JAPLUH010000026.1 GCA_026397675.1 Verrucomicrobiota bacterium | reverse complement strand
CCCACTCCGATAATGGGCACGGTGCCCCGGGTTTGCCGGTAGAGGTGACGCACCACATCGGTGCTCCGCGTAGCCAAGGGACGTCCGCTCAACCCTCCGGTTTGTCGGTAGATTCGCTGAGCCAGGTGGTCCTGCTGTTCGAGACGAGCGAGCGTGGTGTTGGTGGCCACCAGTCCGGCCAGTTGGCGGGGGCCGACCAGACTCACGATTTCATCCAGCGCGTCGAACGACAGGTCCGGGGCCACCTTGACCAGCACCGGCTTGGCAGCGCCGCCGCGGGACAGTTCGGCGTTCACCGTTTGCATGGCCGCGAGGATGTCATCCAACGCCGCCTTGTCCTGAAGTTGCCGCAAGTTGGGCGTGTTCGGCGAACTCACATTGACCACGAAGAAATCGGCCAAGTGCCACAAGGTGCGGAACGAGTGGGCGTATTCAGCCGCAGCTTGATCCAGGGGAGTAATCTTGGATTTTCCTAAATTGATGCCCACGGGATGGGATGGCCACAGCCCCTCGGCTCGCCAGGCCACCAACCGTTCGGCCAAGGCGGCCGCACCGCCGTTGTTGAAGCCCATGCGGTTGACCAGCGCTTCGTCCGGAACGTATCGAAACATCCGTGGCAGGGGGTTGCCTGGTTGAGCATGCGCGGTCACCCCGCCCAGTTCGCTGAAGCCAAATCCCATCGCTTCCCACATCGGAACAGCGACCGCTTGTTTGTCCATGCCGGCAGCGAGCCCAACCGGGTTGGGGAAGCGCAGGCCCATGGTTTGCACCGGGAGAGGGGCTGTCTCGAAGAGCGCCTGAGCCAGCTTCCGCGCCCCGGTGAGGTGACTGGCCTGGGCCAGCAGCCCCAGGGTCCGGTTGTGGACCGCCTCCGAGTCCTGAGCAAAAAGGAACGGGCGAGCGATGTTGCGATACAGCCAACTCATGCGGCCGTGACACTGCCCGGAATACCAGCGTTCGGGCAAATGGGGTTTGTCGGGTGAGGTTCAAAATTCGAACGAGGTTCGCACGCTCGGCCCTGCCGAACTGGCGGAACCTCCAAAAAGCCGCTTCCTTGCCGGCCGGGGGATTGGCAGCGTCGGTCCGCGCCCTTCGTTGGATGCGCTTTCTCAAGAATCCGATGCTCACTGCCTCCAATACCCACTCATCGCCCCGGCCGGTCCAGGGTGCTGGCCTGATCCGGAACCTTCCCCTGGGTCGGAAGTTTCACGCGCTGCTGGGCTGGATTAATGGAACCTCCGGGCGGGTCTCGGTGCCCTTTGGCGCAGGCCGATTGGCCCATCCCGCCTCATGGACCAAGGCCGTTGCCACGCTTCTGGTGGCCGGGGAACACTTGTTGCCCGAGTTTGGCCTCATTGCCCCTATTCTGCGGTCACTGAAACAGGGAACCGTCGTGGATGTTGGCGCCAACATTGGATATTTCCCGCTGCTCATCCGCCGTGAAACGGTATTGCCGATTGTGGGTTTCGAGCCTCAGCCCTTCCTTCATGAGTTGGCGTCCATCAGCGTGGCTGTGAGACGTCGTCCACCGATCTCGATGTCGCCGCGGAAACCACCCTCAAGCGCCGGCCCATCATTCCGGTGCCGGTGGTCACGCTCGACACCGAGTTGGTTAATACTTCAGTCGCGCTCATGAAGATCGATTGCGAGGGCTATGAACTCAAAATCCTTCAGGGAGCGCGCGAGATTCTCCGTCGCGACCGGCCCGTGCTACTCATCGAGGTTCATCCGCAGTTCCTGCCTCAGTTCGGTGGCAGCGTGCGTCAGGTGGTCGACTTCTTGTCTCCGATGTATGACCTCGAGGCTTGGGATTTCAGCCCGGACCGTGGGTCGATCGGGTTGTTCCGCAGCCTGACCCGGTATGCGCCGGATCGGGGTCGACGGTTCCCGGACATGGAAACCATGATCACCGCCGCCGCCACGCCGCCATTGCCCAGTCAGCTTTATCTACTTTGCCGGCCCAAGGGCTGAGCGTGATGCCATGGGAGATTTTCTTCGCCAACTTTGGCCGTTTGTCGCTGCACACCGAGGGCGTCTCCTAGCGGGCGTGCTCTCGGGTCTGGCCTATGCGCTGGGCAGCGGTCTCTTGATGCTGGCCATCAAGCTGGTGCTCGAGGCCATCTTCCCCACGGCCGGTGCTCGAGACTTAATGGGTTCCTTCGGGCGCTTGCCCGCCTTCTTGAGAGATCCTCTGGTGTCGGGCCTGGATTCCATGCGGGTTCATACCGACTCCAAGGCATTGCCGTGGCTCATTGCCAGTGTGCCGTTTTCCATGTTGCTGCGCGGCGCGGGCGCCTACCTCAGTCTCTACTGCATGACTTGGGTGGGTGCGGCCACCATTCACGATCTCCGCCTGCGCCTCTTCCGGCATTTGGAGGGGCTTTCGCTCGATTATTTTTCAGAGGCTCGGACCGGCGATCTCCAGTCCCGCCTGATGAATGACACTCAGGCTATTCAAAACTGCGTTACCCAGGGTTTTTCTACCGCGTCGCGGGAACCGGCCACGATTATCGGAATCCTGATCTTCCTCATTTCAGTCCAGCCTCAGTTGACGCTGGTGGCCCTGGTGATTTTCCCGGTGGTCGTGGTACCGGTCGTGGTCTATGGCCGCAAGGTTCGGAAGTCGTGGAAAGCGACTCAGATCCACACGGCTGAGTTGAGCGACCTACTGCAGGAGGTCTTTTCCGGCATCCGCGTAGTGAAGGCGTTCAACCTGGAAAAGCCCATGGCCCTGCGGTTCCAAGAAACTTCACGGCGCATCACCGGCCAATTCATGAGGTATATTCGCGGCAGTGAGCTGCCGGGTCCGGTGATCGAGGTCTTCGGAGCTATCGGCGTGAGCTTAATGCTCTTCTATGTGATGCGACTTCCGGCGGGGCAGCGACCCAGTGCCGGCGACTTCACTTCGTTTGTTCTTTCGCTGTTCACGCTCTATCAGCCTATCAAAAATCTGAGCCGTCTGTGGGGTCAACTGGAACAAGGCCGGGCCGCGGGTGAGCGGTTGTTTCCGATTTTGGCGACGGCGAGTTCGGTGGTGGAACCCTCGCAGCCGCGAGCCTTGAGGGCCCAGGGAGCGACCGTCTCCTTCGAGAATGTCTCGTTCCGATACACCGACCGGCCGGTTCTCGACGGGTTCTCCCTGTCTATTCCGGCCGGATCGCTGGTGGCTTTGGTGGGGGAGAGCGGTTCCGGAAAGACCACCGTGGCCAACTTGCTGTTGCGCTTTTATGACCCGCAGCTCGGGCACATCCGTATCGGTGGCGTCGATTTGCGCGAGGTGAGTTCTTCGGACCTCCACGACCAGATGGCGGTGGTGAGTCAGGATACGATGCTCTTCAACGACACCATCCGGGCCAACATCCGCATGGGGCGTCCTGGGGCGACGGACCTCGAGATCGAGGCCGCGGCTCGGGCTTCCCATGCCGATGGTTTCATCCGCGAAAAGTCTCTGGGCTACGATACGGTGGTTGGAGAGCGGGGTAATTCACTTTCGGGCGGACAGCGCCAGCGCATCGCCATCGCGCGCGCAATTTTGCGTAACTCGCCCATCCTCATCCTTGATGAGGCGACCAGCGCTCTCGATGCCGAGTCGGAACGGGCTGTGCAAGCGGCCCTTGAAACGCTCATGACCGGCCGCACCACGCTGTGCATTGCCCATCGGTTGTCTACCATCCAGCGGGCCGACATCATTGTGGCCATGGAAGCGGGGCGCATAGTCGAGCTGGGAACCCATGCGGAACTGCTGGCGCGGGGCGGATTGTATGCCCGTTTGCATGCCTTGCAGTCGGGCGGTGCGTGAATTCGGAACCGGTTGACTGAGGGCCGGCAGCAAGGTGTGCCGGGTTCAGATGGGTCGAACGGATTAGCGCCGCCACCAGCTCCGACCCGAGGCGGGGGCTGCGGCAGATTCGGGGGCGTCCGCCGTTGAGGCAGCCACTGGTTCTGAGTTGCGCCCGGTGAGTTGACGCACCAGCAGTTGGCTGCGGGCGGCTGTCAGGGCCATGATGAATTCGTCGTAACCGGCGAAACGGTCTCCGGGATTCTTGGCCATGGCCTTGGACAACGCATCGCTCGTGGCTCGGCTAATGGTCGAAAGGACTTCGTTGGCCGGCCGCAGCGGGATCGCGACGTGGGCCGCAATCACGTCTTCCACCGATGGCGCCTCGAAGGGCACATGCCCGGTCAAGGCGTGGTACAAGGTCCCGGCGAGGCTGTAGATGTCGCACAGAAAGGTATCGCCCTCCTGCCGCACCCGTTCTGGTGCGATGTAATAGGGCGTGCCGAAAATAGGAGCATAAGCATCAGTGTCGGCATCGGCCTTCTTGGCGAGGCCGAAGTCCACCACCTTGGGTTCGCCGTCGGCACTGAAGAGGATGTTGCCCGGCTTGATGTCGAGGTGCAGCAGACCCCGCTTGAGGGCCGCTTGTAGTGCGCCTGCCACCTTGATCCCGATGTCCAACACGTCGAGCTCGGGAAGGGTTTTCTCCGACTCGATCCGGCTGTCCAGACTCCCAGCATCAGCGATCTCCATCGCCAGGAATCGCAGGCCTTCGTGGTAGTCGAAGGTGTAGATGTGGATGATGTTGGTGTGATTGATCTGGGCGCAGGCCCGGGCCTCCACGGCGAAGTTGTTTACGGCGGCCGGATCTTCGGCGAACTCGCGCTTCATCAGCTTCACAGCCACCTCGCGACCGAGGGCGGTGTCCCAGGCGCGATAAACCGTACCCATACCGCCCGAGGCGATCTCCGAGCGCAGCTCATACTGCCGGAGCATCATGGGCATCATCACCGAGGCTTGGCACTTGGTGCAGGCCACTGTGCCCAGCGGCGCGAGATCACCGGGGATGAATTGCTTGGCCCCGCACGCTGGGCAGGAAACCATCTTCAGGGCTTTTTTCTGGGACGCCGGTTGCTCCATGTATTGCGACCAAAGTCTATGCCCTACCGTCCCTGGGACAAGGACGGTAAGGGTTTTTCGGATCCGCGAG
The DNA here is from genome assembly GCA_026397675.1 of Verrucomicrobiota bacterium. Lineage (GTDB taxonomy): Bacteria > Verrucomicrobiota > Verrucomicrobiia > Limisphaerales > UBA9464 > SXXZ01. The sequence goes on along the minus strand of JAPLUH010000026.1, from coordinate 22,805 downwards.
GGCGGCGATGCGTCGAGGACTGTTTTGGCAGGCAGCTCTCTGGAGCGGGCCGGCCGCCTACTTTTTGGGGTCTAGATTGCCAGCAAGATCGGCCTCGGTGATCGACGATTCCACGCCGCCGGCCGGGACTTCCATTTGCGCGAGCCAGAGCAGGGCATTGAGGAAAATCTTCCGTTGGTTGGGGTCACCCCAGTTCTTGTGCGTGTGGCCACCGGTGAATCCCATGCCGCGGCCGCCGTCGATGCGTTCGTGCACCCACATCATGGCCTCGCGCCGACCGGAGGCGGCGACGATGTGGGCGTAGGGTCCCGGCGGGTAGACGTAGGGGCCCTTGCGGACGGCGTCGGACGGGGCGTCTTCGAGCAACCAGGTGACGGGGCGGCCGTTCTCTGACCAGCGCATGTTGACGTACCATTCATCGCGGGTAGAGAAGGGTTTCACGCCGCGGCTCACCGGGTGTTCTGGGAAGGTCGTGAACTTCGGGCTCCACATCGGGTTGATGCTGTATTGGTGCTCATAATGCCCGCCGATCCATCGGATCATGGCGTCTCCGGGGTCGCCGGCCGGCACCTCGACGCCGTAGTGGGCGAAGCCGAGTCCGGCCCCGCGAGAAGACAACCGGTCGATGAAGGCCATGCGCTCGGGCTTGATGGCCGGATGTCCGCCACCGCCGTCGGCGTAAATGAGCAAGGCATCCACCCGTTCCAAGGCCGCGTTGTCATCGACCGTCTTGCCGCCTTCGACCTTGGTGGGCCAGCCATTGGAATACACTAGCACTTCCAAATTCGGTACACCGGCCAGTGCTTTTTGGAACAGCAGGCACCCGGCTCGGAACTCGTGCATGCCGGAGGGATGGCTGGGGCGTCCAGCAATGAGTGCGATGTGTCGGGTCTTGGTGGCGTCCTTGGCTAAGAGGGATGACGTCGGCGCGAGCAGCAAGGCCACCAGCGCGGCGATGGCGGCGGGCAGGAATCGATTCATGGATGTGGTTAGAGGGTTTTCGGTGAACTGAATCCGGTCAAGGCGTTGTCCATACCACTCGAAAGAATGGGGCCGCGGCGGCTTCAAATCCTCCCAGTCCATACGATTTTCTAAAGGAGGTGTGTTCTCGGAAATACCCACCACCCCAGAGGGCTCGTGGCCAACGCGTTGGTCTCAGCGTGCGTCACCGCAAGTCTCCAGCAATCTTCCGCAACCCACCGGCAGCAACGGAGAGTGCCGCATCACTAAGATGACGGCCGATGAATTGGATGTTCCAACAGGCCCTGCTGCGAACCGGTGCACTCTTAGCCTCGGTTCCGATGGTGGCGATTTTGGCAGCCGAGGTGCGCTCTGAAGCGGCGGGCACCCTGCCGAAGGTCACCGTGGTTGGAGAGTCTGACGCGGACGATGTGGTCACCCACCCATTCCCGGCCGAGGTGGAGGGTACCAAGGTGTACTCGGGCAAAAAAGTCACCATTCTAGACTTCGATGCGCTGCCGCAAATCCAGAGCGACAACTACCGTCAGGCCTTCTCGCAAATCCCCGGACTCATGGTTAGCGAGCTGCCCAATGCCAGTTTGCTCAGCTTGGGATACCGAGGCATTGGTGATCCGCACGAGTCGCAGAACTTGCTGGTGCTCAAGGATGGCATGCCCTTCGTGGTGGATCTCTACGGGTACCCCACCGTGTACTTCGCGCCGCCCTTCGAATCGGTGGACCGGCTCGAATTCATCCGTGGCGGCGCGTCGCTCATGTACGGCCCGCAGCCCTCGGGCGCACTCAACTACGTGACCCACCAACCGCGCCGGGATCGCCCCTTCGCCTTGCGCACCCAGCACGTGCTGGGCAGCTACGGGCTTTACACCACCCACACCCTCATCGATGGCACCGATGGTAAGCTGGGGTATCTGGTGTCGTTCGATCACCGCCAGGGCAACAGCTTCCGCCGGCAGAATGGAGACTTTGAAATTAATAGCGGATCCATCCGCCTGGTGTACGACGCCTCGGCCGAGACGCGTTGGACCTTCGACATGGATGCCACGGCCTCGGACAGCGGTGAGCCCGGCGGCCTCACCCTCAAGACGGGGGTGGGCCTGCTCAATTACTGGAACGACCGTCGGGCGACCCAAAACCTTCACGACCGGCTGCGCATCGAGCGCTACATTCCCAGTGTCGGTCTGGAGCATCGGTGGAGCGATTCTACGCTAATGACCGCGCGGGCCTGGGGGGGCACCTATGAACGTCAATCGCTGCGTCAGCGCAATTCGGGTGGTAGCGCTTTCGGCAACACGGCCAACCTCATTGACTCCAACACGATCAACACCCACCGCTATGCCACCTTCGGGGCTGAGGCCCGGATCCGTCACGATTGGCAGGCTTGGAATAACGACCACACGCTGGTCGGCGGCGTGTCGACGTATGCGTCGGATGCTCCCTATGAGCTTGATCGCGGAGCCAGCGCCACCGCCGAGACCGGCACGCCCCGACAGCGTTCGCAGCGCGAGACGGCCGCCGGGAGTGTTTTCGCGGAGAACGTTTTCCGTTTCGGTCGCCTGAGTATTACTCCGGGATTCCGGGTGGAGAATATCCACCAATCCATCCGTGAGACGCTAAACCTCGATAAGACTACTTCGCCCCTGCTGCGGGACAGCGGCATCGACACGGTGCCGTTGGGTGCCGTGGGCCTTTCGTACACGCTCAACCCGGCCGCCGAGCTCTACGCGAATCTCAGCCAAGGCTACAAGGCCAAGACCTACGGCGATGCCCTTCCGCTGGGCAACAACACCGCTGTGAGCAGCACCCTGCAGCCGGGGCATACTTGGACGGCCGAAGCCGGCGTGCGGGGGCGTCCGGGCGATTTCTGGAACTACGACCTGAGCGTCTTCCGCATCGATTACGACGACCGCTTCGGTGCCGTGACCACGGCGGGGATCACGCGCTATGAAAATGTCGGTCGCTCGGTGAATCAAGGCGTCGACGCCGCCACCGAACTGGATCTCATCGGCGTGTCCGACCGCTTGTATGGCACCGATTTGGGAAAATCTTGGGGTGCCTTGAGCGTGTACGGCAACGTGTCGTGGTTGGATGCCGAATTTGTCTCTGGTCCGCTTCAGGGACTGACTCCGCAATATGCCCCGGACTACATCCTGCGCACCGGCCTGATTTACCGCCTGGGTCGTCGGGTGAAGGTGGCATGGTTGGGCACCTTCGTGGACAACCACTTCGCCAACGACAACAACACAGCCGACTTCCGTATCCCGGGCTACACCGTGTGGGACCTCACGGCCGAGTGGGAATTCTGGCCCGAGCGGGCCCGCCTGTTCGGAGGTCTCAATAATGCCTTCGATCGTCAGTACTGGTCGCGTGTCCGGGCCAACGGCATCGATCCGGCCGTGGGTCGCAACGTCTACGCCGGCCTGTCGTTGCAGTTCTGACCCCCCGGTAGGGGTAGGGATGGTGTCCCACCGTCCGCCCCCGAGCTCAACGGGCGAGGAATGCCTCGGGTGTCCAGGCCACGGGGGCGCCAGAATTGAGCAACCGTTGATCGAGGGTGAGCAGCGGGACTTGCAGTTTCCTAGCGACCACGAGGTACTCCGCATCGTAAGCACTGACACCGGAACGGGCGCATTCCTCCAGCACCTCGTCGGATGAAACAGGGAATCCCAGCGAGCCGATGACGGTTTCCGCCTCGGTCATTTTCAGCAGAGCCTCGGCCAGCGGTAGGTGGTTCACCCGCATTTGGGTGGCCAGGACGTTCCGCAATTCCGATCGCCACAACAGCGGTGCGGCCCACGCCGGATCCCGCAGGAATATAGCTTCCGCCGTCCGGGTCCGTGGACCTGCCAACAGCAGGTACGCGATGAGGTTGCAATCAGCGACGATCATCGACGCCCACCTTGCTTGGCGGCATCGAGGAAAGAGTCTGTCAGCGGTGCAACGCCCGCTTGGGTGAGGCGCGTGCGCGAAGCTCGAATCTGATCGAGAAGCTCGGACGCAGTCCGCTCAGTGGGTGCGATTATCTGTTCCAGGCAAGCAATGGCCTCGCCGTTCATGGATCTGCGATTGCGCAGGGCACGCCGTTTGAGCCCCTCGTGCAACGTCGCCGGGATACCTTTCAACGTGAGTGTCGCCATGCGAAAACCATAATGGATGCAAAATGGTTTTCAAGCGGCCGGAAACGTCGTGGGCTGACCCAATCAGAGCTGTGGTTAGGCGGTCGACAACGCCGCCAATTGCCCGCAGCCGGCGGCGATATCGATGCCGCGCCGCTGGCGCACCGTGCTGGGTAGTCCGTAGGTGAGCAGGATGTCCTGAAATTCCCGTGCAGCCGCCCCGCCCGTGGGTTGGCCCGCGTAGCCTTCGGTGGGGTTGAGTGGGATGAGGTTCACTTGCGACGGGATGTTCTCGAGCAAGCGCCCGAGGGCATGGGCGTGATCCGGGCCGTCATTGCGGCCTTCGATGAGCGTCCACTCGAAGAAGATCCGGCAGCCGAGCGTGGTGGTGTGCTCGCGACAGGCTTCGATGAGTTCGTCGAGCGGCCACTTGCGGGCCACCGGGATCAGGGCCGCGCGTTCGGCCTGGGTGGCCCCGTGCAGCGAGACGGCCAGGCGCACCGGTTGGCGCTCGGCGGTCAATCGACGTATCCCCGGTACCACGCCCACGGTGGACACGGTGATCTTGTCGGCCCCCAGCGACAGCCCGGCCGAATCCCGCAAGATGTTGATGGCTTGCATCACGGCGTCGTAGTTGTGCAGTGGTTCACCCATGCCCATGAAGACGATGTTGCGCAGCCGTTCATGCCGGTGGAACACCGAGGCGTGACTCGGGTTGGCTAGGGCAGGGACTGTGGACTCCGGTTGGTCCGAGCGGGGAGCCGTCTCACGCAACACCCCGTCCACATGCAGCACCTGACCGACGATCTCCCCGGCGCTTAGGTGGCGCGTGTAGCCGCGCTGCCCGGTGGCGCAGAACACGCAGCCCATGGCGCAGCCGACTTGCGAGCTCACGCAGGCGGTGGTCCGGCCGCTGTAGCGCATGAGCACCGTCTCGATGACTTCGCCATCAGGCAGCCCAAGCAGGTACTTGCGCGTGAAGCCGTCGGAGGAGCGGGTTTCCCGGATCACCAAAGGAAAGTGAAGTCGATGGCCGCGCAGCACCCGTTCCAAGAAGCGCGGCGGCAATCGGTCCGAAGTCTGGAACTCGCGTAAGCCAGCCTGATAGAGCTGGTACCAGAGCGTGCTGGCGTGCACCTCGGCGAACCCCCAAGCCTTGGCGGTGTTCTTCCACTCCGCCCGCGTCAACCCCAGCACTTCCGTCGGGGTAGCGGACCGTTGGGTCTCAGTATTGAATGGGGCCTCGGCCTCGGACATCGGCCCTGAGCATAGGCCAATGGCTTGCGCGGCGGAAGGCTGGGCAGGGGATGCCCCTGTCATGGAAATCGATGACTCCGGAGGTTCAGCGCGGCGCGGCTGTTTAAATGAGTTTTTGAAACTCGGAGTTTAGAAAACTCAAATCACCTGAAGTCCCGCCCGGCATGATGGATGGGTCGCGAGCCGGGAATCTTGGCCGCTGATTTTGTGCGCCGGGTTGAAATGATCAGCGATGCCGCGCGTGTTAACCAAACCATGCTAAACCCGGGCGACGAGACGGATCGGCCGTGGCGAAAATCCTGCCTCGCGGCGTGCATTCTGTTCCGTAAGCAGGCTGGCCGCATGAGGGCCCGTGACCAGCGCATTGGTCGACGGCTCGCCCAAGATCCGGAAGTCACCAACCGCCCCCGCCCCCGTTCCAGCGGCTGCGTCGGGTGGGCGGCACGGCCGGCTCGATGATCTGACTTTGGGCTTTGGTAGATAAGAATGTCACCGCATCGGCCCGAATGGCGCCTTCCAGCATGGCCTCATAGACTTTGATCTGGCTGGTGGCCAGGACACCGTCGACGTCATTGGTGGTCGAGTGGGAAAGCCTCTTTTTGGCTTCGGCCAATTTTTTGGCGATTCTCAGGGTCGAATCGCGCCTGGCTATAACGTTTACATGCTGTTCACTCCTGTCCCTGTCGACCGCGAGTGAGGCCAGCGAGTCGGCCAGGGCGGCGGCCAGTTTCGGATCTTCGCTCGCCACTTGGATCTCCAGGATTGGGGCACTGCGGTATTGCGAAACCTGGATCCGGCCCGTGAGGCGATCGACGCAGGCAGCCGGGTCCAACGACCATCGCTTCGGCAATTCGTGGATCTCCGATACGGAGGTCAGGTTTGACGGAGATTGAATCGCCTGCATGGACGTCATCAGGGCGTAGTCATCCTGTGATTCCAGTCTCAGGCGGGCTGTCGCGACGTAAAGGCGGGGGCCGAGGACGATGGAAACTAGTGCGATTCCGAGGCCGACCACCCCCAAAATTAGGCTCATCCGAACCCAGCCTTTGCGGGATGCGGTGGTCCCCGTGGATCCGGGCGGCCGGCCTTGTAGCAGGCGTCGGACACGGGAGGCCACGGAGCCATCGGTGGCGGCCAGTGCGAGGGGTTCGGCGGAGTGCGCCCGTTCGGCCAACGTCACCAGGGCCTCGGCCAGGGAGTGGCCTTCGCCTTGGGCCTCGATGACCCGGTCGTCGCAGCGATGCTCGCGCTCGCGGCGGATTTGTTCCGAGACCCACCACACGGCCGGATGGTAGAAGAGCAGGGTCTCGACGGCCAGTTGCAGCAGGTGGATGAGCGGATCCCGCCCGTGTACGTGGGCTAATTCATGCAACAGCAGCGCCTCGATTTGCAGGCCTGGCAGACTTTGGAGCATTCCAAGCGGCAGCACGAGCATCGGCCGGATCCACCCGACGATGAGCGGCCCGTGGACGCGGGCGGATTCCCGCAGGGGGACCGGGCTTCGGAGGCCCAGTCGCCGACCCAGGGAGTCGCAGCACTCCTGCCACTCTGAGGGTGCGGGCGAAGTCTCACGGGTGGCCCATCGGTGCAGCCGCCACGCGCCGCCCAGGAGGCGCAGTGCCGAAACTGCCACGCCTATCATCCAAAGCGCGGTGATCCAAGGCGTCCACGGCAGGAGCGACGCGGGAAGGGTCGCGGAGCCCGGAGCGATGGTCTCGGCAGAACCGGTGGCCAAGACCGACACGGTCGCGGACAGTGCCGGTGCCACCACTGCTGCGGATGACGCGATGGAGGGACCGGTGGAGCACAGCACCCAGAACGTCACCAGTGGCGCGATCGCCATCAGGGCTAGGGTCGTGCAGGCCAGGGCGTGGCGATCGGAGGCAGAGGCGTTGCGGAGCCGGCGCTGGGTCACGGCGAGGCCGGCGGCCAGCAAGGCTCCTTGCCAGAGGAAATGCAGCAGGGCCTGGGCGGCGGGGATCATCCAGGGGGCCGACAGGTCGGAAGGGAAGGGACTCATGGGCGTCGGGTGTCGAGGGTGTTGAGGAGTTTCCTCAGTTCGGTGAGTTCTTCACGGGAGGGCTTGCTGCCGGAGAGGGCCTGCAGCACCAGCTTCTGGACGGACCCGCCGAACGCGCGGTCGAGCAGGTCGTCCACCAGTTGCCGTTGGGTCTTTTCCTCGGGCTGCGACGGGGCAAAGACGTGGCTTTGTTGCGAGTCGTCCCGTGTGACCAAGCCCTTCTCGGTCATGATCTGCAGCAGCTTGAGGATGGTGGTGTAACCGGTCCCAGGCTCGGAACGCTCAACCACCTGCCGGACGGTGGAAGGTCCTTTGGCCCAGAGGACCCGCAGGATGGACAACTCCGCCTCAGTGGGGCGTCGGTGTTGTTGAGTCATTGGAGATGAAGTTGTACGAGGTTCTTCGTAGAGTCAACGAAGACCTTCGTAGACATGTGTAGAACTCGATCAGATTCGGTGGGTTTAGGCCGTTTCTGGGACCTACCTCGAGCCCTATGATCCATCGGGTCGTTTAAAAACGACAATGCAATTGACATCGCTACATTTGTAGCGATACGGTGACACACATGATTACCAACGCCTCTCTGCCTGAACTTACGGAGTCCGAATGGGCCGTCATCAAGGCGGTCTGGAGTCTCGAGCCGTGTCCGGCACCGACCGTGCAGGAGCACCTGGCCGGGCAGCGCGACTGGTCAGTCTCCACGGTCCGCACCCTGATGGAGCGCATGGCGGCCAAGGGGCTGCTCACCTCCGAGAAGCTGCGTAACCTCACCCTCTACCGCTCGGCAGTCTCGCGGCAGCAGGCCCAACTGGGCGAACTCCGCTATGCTCTGAAGAACGCTTTTGATGGCGCGCTCACGCCCATGGTGCAGTGCCTGCTCGAATCGGAACGCCTGGATGCCAGCCAGCTGGATCAGCTGGAGGCCCTCATCGCGGCCCGCCGCAAGACCGCCCGGGCGAAACATTCCAAGACTCCGTCGCCCACTTCCAAGCCGTGATGCGGTGCACCGGGGGTGATTCGTCATGCCTCCGGCTTCGTTGAAATCTTCCCATTCTTTTCCTCCCTCTCCATTTCCCACGTTCCATGAGCACCGGATCTTTTTCCTCTTTTGTTTTGTGGTTCAACGACACCGGAACTTCCAGCACCGCGGTGGCGGTGAGCATGTCCGTGCAGTTGGCCGTCTTGGTAGGTGTCTTGTCCGGGCTAGATTGGCTCATTCGCCACCGGGCCCGGGCGGCCTTGCGGCACGGGTTGTGGATGCTGGTGGTGATTAAGCTACTGTTGCCCGTCGACCTGCTGTCGCCCACGGCCATCGCCTATTGGGCGGCGCCGTGGTTAGTGACTCCCGCGGTGCGAGTGCCCCGAGCGGCGGCGGGCTCAGCGACCGTGGTCTCTGAGGTTTCGCACGTTGTCGAGCCGGTCGGACTGAAGACCGCGACGCCCGCACACCCGAAGCTCCAATTGGCCGGCGGGCTTCTGCTGGTTTGGGTCGTCGGTTGCGGTGCCTGGGCAATCTGGGTGCTGGTGCGGAGCCGGGAGGTGGCCCGGCAGGTTCGGGATTCGGACGAGGCACCGGAGGCCTTGCAAACAGTGCTGGCCGAGACCGCGGCCGGGCTGGGACTGCGGTCGAAGCTCCCGCGGCTGTGCCTCACCGATACGGCGCAGGGGCCGGCGCTGTGTGGACTGTTCCGGCCGGTGATCTTGCTGCCCCGGGGGCTCAGCGAGCAGATCGAAGCCGAGTCGCTCCGGCAGGTGCTTCGGCATGAACTCATTCATTTGCAGCGGTGGGACCTCGCCTGGAACTTGCTCCAAGTTTGCGTTCAGATTGCGTGGTGGTGGAATCCGCTGGTGTGGTTCGCCAACGCCCGCATCCGGTCCTTGCGCGAGGCCGCGGTCGATGAGGCGGTGATGCTCGAGCCGGGTTCCGACGACTACCCGGCCACGCTGGTCGCCGTGGCCCGCTACTGCGCAGTTCCCCCACGGATGCCCATGGCCTTCCTCGGAGTCCTTGAATCCGGCGGCCGGCTTGAGGCGCGAGTTCGACGGTTGTTGGAACGTCCATTACCCCGTAGTGCCCGATTGGGCTGGGTGGGCTGTGTGACGGTGCTCGTGGCCGGCGCGCTGTTCCTGCCGATGGGCTTCGCCCGGGTCGAGACCCCAGCTCCGCCCACGCCGGTAGCGAAGGCACCGACCGATCCGAACGCCATCCCGGCGGGTGGTTCGACGGCGAGTTTGAGACCCATCCCGGCCGCCGCCCCGGAATTAAACTTCGCCCCCAAGGTTGAGCCGGTCGCACCGGACAGCCCGCGGGCCACCGGCGGTTCCGTCGTCCCAGCCATCGATGCGCCTTTGCAAGTTGATATCCAAGGGCGATTCGTCGAGATCCACGGCTCCCTGCCTCCGGAGTTGGTTGGCGTGCTTTCTTCGAACCGTAGTTCCGTACGGCTCACGGCGGCAGCGACCCGTGATTTGATCAAGGTCTTCAAGAAACGCGATGGGATCGATTTCCTAACCGCGCCGCGTATGACGACTTTGTCGAACCGTGGGGCTGAGATCTCGGTGTCGGATGTCAGAGTGATCGACGGCAAGAACGCGGGCCCAACCCTCCAGGTCATTCCTGACGTGTCGAACCCGGCCATCGAGCTGTCCGTCTTCGCGTCCATGGTTCAAGTTCACGGGGGTGGGCCCGATTCGAACGGAGCCTCCGAACCCTTGGTCCGAACCAACCTCGTCTGGGTCAGGGAGCAGAGCTGGATCTGGGACGGGCAGAGTGTGCTCATCGATGTGGGAGCGCTCACCAACCGGGTGCACTTCGTCGACAAGGTGGTTCACCTGGGAGATTTGCCGCTCGTCGGCCGTTTCTTCCGCAAGGAAGGCACCCAAGATCAGGTGAGCCGACTGTTCGTCCTCGTGACCCCGACGCTCATCGACGCCACCGGCCGCCCCATCCACGACCCGGCGCATCCGCCCTTCGATCCCGCGACTTTCCCGCCGAAGCCCTAAACCACAGCCTGCGCTGCCCGCACAGGACTCACTTTCAGGTCCAAGAGGTCCATGAGGTCCATGGGTCGGGCTCTGGCTTCAGTAAGGCCTGCCCACTCATTCGTAGTGAGTCCACAGTCGGAGGATCTTCACCGTTTTGATGACGGGGAACACCTGATACACCACTCGGTGTTGGATGTTGATCCGCCGGGAGTAGGCGCCGGCCAGATCCCCTACCAGTTTTTCAAACGGCGGAGGGTTGCGGAAAGGGTCCTCCGCGAGGATCTCCAAGAGTTGGATCGCCTTGGACTTGAGGCCACTGGCGGACAGCTTCTTGGCGTCTTTCTGGGCCTGTTTGGTGTAGACCAATTGCCAGGCTACCATGGCAGGCGGGTGGAGCATTGGCCGACCGGCGTCTCCATGCCCGCTCGTATGGAGTCCCTCATGCCGGGGATCGATAGCAGGAACAACGTCTCCTGGATCGCGCTCCAGTCTTCTTCGGACATCAAGATCGCGTTCGTGCGCTTTCCGGTGATGTGGATGGGCTCATGCGACGCGGCCGCCTGATCCATGAGCGAATACAGGGAAGCCCGTGCTTCGGTGGCCGACAAACTCAACATGATTGAAGAACGTACGTAAAACCGTCCGTGAATCAAGAGGACACTCTGGAATCCATTCACCCCCGGCGCCACACCTGATCTTGCCTTCCCGTGTGGCTAGATCCGGTGGGTCCTCCATCGAATGGTCACCAGCAACCCGAAGTTTGGATCTGCATCGTTTTCGCAAGTCCAGCATGAGGTCACTTGCAGGCGCAGCCGGTTGTGTAACCTGGCTTCCATATGCTGCTCGGCGCCTCGCCGGTCATCCACAAATCCAGGCAACAAAGGATCCGAGTCGCATTATCCACGGACGACCTCCGGGCGGATCCATTGGCTGCGGATCCCGCGACCTTCGCGGGTGATTCCAGTCATGGCCATGAACCGGGTCGGATGTGGCAGCACTCCGCCAGGGATCGGGCCACGATCGGGAAGTTCATGCAGCAGGTACGACCACAATGGGTGGGTGGGTTCGATACTCCGGCCGATCTTGGCCAGTTCACGAACGAGGGTTTCAGCACGTTCCATTCGGGCCAATCGCAGGAGTTTACTCGGCTCATTGTCTCGGGCGCCGAGCATGGCGGCTCCCATCCGCAGTGCTGCTGGTGACCATTCCCAGCTGCCATGGAGCAATCCAATCGCGAGTTCCTCGTTGGGCACCCTGTCCGTTCCTGGGTCCACCACGGTTCCCGTCACGGTGTCGCGATAATAGCGGCAGCCTCGTTGGACCGCCAACCGCATGAGCGACTCGGCATCCTCGAGCCCCGATGCCGTGAGACGTCGTCGGAGCGGCGAGCAATGGCTCGTCATACCCAGCCGGCGGAAAAGAGACGGCATGGACGGAAACTATCCCTGCCGCGCACGGAGTTCAATGCGCAGAACCATGGTGACCGAGCCGGCGGCGGGGGAACCGAGGACATGGCTACGTTTCTAACATCCCCTGATCTTGCACTCGGGGTGGCCAGAGAGGGCTTGTCCTTGTTCGAATGGCGTCTAGCGCCGGATCGTCAGCTTGCCTAGATTGCTCAACAGTTCTCATGAAGCCATCCCACTCCGCTGCGCGTGTCCTCTTCGGGTCAGTCTCGGCCTCGGCCTGGATTCGGGCCGCGCTCCTTTCCGGAGGCCTCCTTGGTGCCTCCGCTCGCGCCGCCGAACCGGTGGGCTTCAACCACGACATCCGGCCCATCCTCTCCGACGCCTGCTTCCACTGCCATGGCCCGGATCCCGGCACCCGCAAGGCCGGCCTGCGCCTCGACACCCGGGAGGGTTTCTTTGCCGCCACCGCCAAGCGCGGACCGGCTGTCGTGTCCGGAGACCTCAGCAAGAGCCCCCTCTGGCAGCGTCTGGTCTCCACCGATGCTGACGAGGTCATGCCCCCGCCCGAGGCCCACAAAGACCTCACTGCGGCCCAGAAGGAGGTCGTGAAGCGGTGGATTCTCGAGGGAGCCCACTGGCAGCCCCATTGGTCGTTCCTCAAGCCCGAGAAGGCGACTCTGCCTCCGGTGAAAGACGCTGGTTGGGTGCGGGGTGGGCTCGATGCGTTCATTTTGGCCGGGCTCGAAGCGAAGGGGCTCCAGCCCAATCCCGAGGCCGACCGCCGCAGCCTGGCGCGCCGCTCCGCTCTCGATCTCACCGGTCTGCCGCCCCGGCCCGAATGGGTCGAGGAGTTCGTTCGTGACACGCGCTCCGACGCCTACGAGCGATGGGTGGATCGTCTCATGGACACGCCGCAGTGGGGTGAGCACCGGGCACGCTACTGGCTCGATGCGGCCCGCTACGCCGACACGCACGGGCTGCACTTCGACAACTACCGCGAGATGTGGCCCTACCGCGACTGGGTCATCGGGGCCTTCAATCGCAACATGCCCTTCGACCGTTTCACGGTGGAGCAAATCGCCGGGGACCTGCTGCCCGGAGCCAGCGAAGACCAGCAAATCGCCACCGGCTTCCACCGGTGCAACATGACCACCAACGAGGGTGGCACCATCGAGGAGGAGAACCTCGCGAACTACGCCAACGACCGTGTCACCACCACCTCGTGGGTCTGGCTCGGGCTCACCGCCAACTGCGCGGCCTGCCACGACCACAAGTTCGACCCGGTCAGCCAGAAGGACTTCTACTCCATGGCGGCCTTCTTCCGAAACACCCAGCAAGGTGGGTTCGATGGCAACGTAAAGGATTCCAATCCCAGCATCGTCGTGGTGACCGACACTAAAGACCGTGCCCGGTGGGATGCCCTGGCCGGGGTCATCGAGTCCGCCAAGAAGACTGTTGAGACCCGCAAGAAGGACGCGGAGGGGGCCTTCGATCGATGGGCCAGTGGGTTGAAGTTCCCGGAACTCGAGGCGGCGCTCGGGCGAGATCTCACCTTCAAGGCCCCATTGAACGAAGGCTCGGGCACCACCGTTTCAGTCACAGCTCCCTCTGGCCCGAAGACCTTCCCGGCCACCGGCGAGCCGGCGTGGAAACCCGGCGGTCCCCTCGGAGCCTCTCTGGTCACTGACTCCGGCAAGACCATGGCCTTTGCCGACGCAGGCGACTTCGAGTTGGGCAAGCCGTTCTCGCTGGGCGGTTGGTTCTTCGTGCCTGAAAAGCCACCGGCCACCGGATCACTGCTGGCCCGCATGGATAATACTCAGGCCCACCGCGGCTGGGATTTGTGGTACGAGAACGGATCGTTCGGCTCCCACTTGGTGAATCGCTGGCCCGAGAACGCCCTCAAGGTTCGCACTCGCAAGGCGTTGGCCAAGAAGGGGCAGTGGCAGCACCTCCTGCTCACCAGCGACGGCTCCGGCCGGGCCGACGGCATGCGTTTGTACGTCGATGGTGTGGCCGCCGATCTCGAACCAGGCCCGTCTACCGTGACGGGCACGATTCGCACGGGTGTGCCGTTGAAATTGGGTCAGCGCCATGAGTCCGATGTGCTCGCCGGCACCTCCGTGCAGGATTTGCGCAGTTACTCCCGCGCCCTCAGTGCGCCCGAGGCCCGCACCTGGGCGGCCCCCGAAGCCGTTCGCACCCTCCTGGCCAAGCCCACCGCGGACTGGCCCAAGGAAGAGCGCGCCGGGTTGCTGTCAGGTTTTCAGGCGGAGTTCCTGCCCTTGAAGCAGGCCCAGTCTGCGATCGCGGCCCTCGAGAAGGAGCGCTCCGAAATCCGCGGCCGGTATCCGGTGACCCACATCCAGCGCGAGAAGGCCAACACCATGCCCATGGCCTATGTGCTCAATCGTGGACAATACGACCAGAAGCGCGATGCGGTGGGTGGGGCGGTCTTCAAGGCTCTCAACCCGCTGCCCGCTGGGGCACCCACCAATCGTCTGGGTCTGGCCCAGTGGCTGGTTTCGCCCGAAAACCCGCTGCCCGCGCGGGTCACGGTCAATCGGTTTTGGTCCGAAGTCTTTGGGGCTGGCATCGTCCGCACGTCCGAAGACTTGGGCATCATGGGTGACTTGCCTTCCAATCAGGCCCTCCTCGACTGGTTGGCCGTGGACTTCATGGAGCACGACTGGGACGTGAAGCGTTTCTTCCGCCAAATGGTCCTGTCAGCCACCTACCGCCAATCGGCCACGGCCACGAAAGACGCTCTAGAGAAGGATCCGGCCAACCGGTTGATGAGCCGGGGTCCGCGCTTCCGCATGGATGCAGAGATGGTCCGCGACTATGCCTTGGCTGCGGGCGGACTGCTCGTCCACAAGGTGGGCGGAGCCAGTGTGAAACCTTACCAGCCCGAGGGTGTGTGGGAGGCCGTGGCCATGCCCGAGAGCAACACCAAGCGGTATGTTTCGGACGCGGGTGAGAGCCTGTATCGGCGCTCGCTCTACACGTTCTGGAAGCGCGCGTCACCGCCGGCCTTGATGGATCTCTTCAACGCTCCGAGCCGCGAGTCGTGCAGCGTCCGCCGCGAGCGCACCAATACCCCCCTGCAGGCGCTGGCCACGCTCAACGACCCGCAGTTCGTGGAGGCCGCGCGATTCCTGGCCTCGCTGGCCTTGCGCGATTCCGGGAACGACCAACCCGACCGGGTCGTTGATTTCTTGGCCCGACGGCTTCTGTCCCGTCCGCTGGACGCCTCCGAGGCGGTGGTGGTCCGCGAGGGCTACACCCAAGCCTTGGCGTTTTACCGCCAGCATCCCGAAGACGCCGGTCGTCTCGTGCGCGTGGGCGATTCCAAGCCGGACCTCTCGGCCGGAGAACCGCTTTTGGCGGCCACGACCTTGGTGGCCAATCAGCTCCTCAACCTCGACGCCGTTCTCAACAAGTAACCCCCAGAGACTTTCCTACGATGAACCTCTTTCAGGAATTCCGAGCGCTCGAGAACCGCCGACACTTCCTCGGCCGCGGCAAGAATCTCATGGGCCATGCGGCGTTGGCCTCGTTGCTCGGTGGGGCGGCCGGACGTGGTTTGGCCGAAGCGGGTGCGGGGGCCGATTTGCGATCTTCGCAGTTTCCGGCCAAGGCCAAGCACATCATTTACCTGCACATGGTCGGCGGCCCGTCCCAAATGGACCTCTGGGACTACAAGCCCAAGATGCAGGAGTGGTACGACAAGGACTTGCCCGAGTCGGTGCGCAATGGTCAGCGGCTCACCACCATGACCGCCGGTCAGACCCGATTCCCCATCGCGCCGTCGAAGTTTCGCTTCAGCCAGGTGGGCTCCAACGGCCTTTGGATGAACACCGAGATGCTGCCGTGGACGAGTAAGGTGGCCGATGACTTGTGCCTCATTCGCTCCATGCACACCGAGGCCATCAACCACGAGCCGGCCATTTGCGCCATGCAAACGGGCAATCAGGTGTCGGGACGTCCGTGCATCGGCTCCTGGGTGAGTTATGGGCTGGGGAGTCTCAACGAAAACCTCCCGGCCTTCGTGGTGCTGGTGGCTGAGCCCACCAACAAGGAGCAAATTCAGGCCATTTCTGCCCGATTATGGTCGAGTGGCTACTTGTCCGGTGAACATTCCGGGGTGTCCTTCCGGAGCGCTGGTGATCCCATTCTCTTCATCAATAACCCGCCGGGCATTCCGGACACGCTTCGCCGCTCGCAGCTCGATGGCCTCCGTCGCCTCAACGAAATCACCCATCGCGAGGTGGGCGATCCCGAGACGCACACGCGTATCCAGCAGTTCGAAATGGCCTTCCGCATGCAGTCCAGCGTGCCCGAATTGACCGCGGTGGCCCAAGAGCCGGACTCCACTTATCAGCTCTACGGAGATCAGGCTCGCAAGCCCGGTTCCTTCGCCTACACCGCACTCTTGGCGCGCCGGCTCGTCGAACGGGGCGTGCGCTTCGTGCAGGTGTATCTCAACAACTGGGATCACCATGCTAACACCGCCGGTCGCATGCCTTCCCAGTGCAAGGACATCGATCAGGCGTGCTACGGGCTGATCACCGACCTCAAGCAGCGTGGCTTGTTCGACGACACGCTCATCATTTGGGGCGGTGAATTTGGTCGCACCATTTACAGCCAGGGCGGTGTTTCGAAGGAGAACTACGGCCGGGATCACCATCCGCGATGTTTCTCCATGTGGATGGCCGGTGGTGGATCTAAGGGCGGTACGGTGTATGGAACCACCGACGAGTTCTCCTACAACATCGTCGAGAACCCCGTGCATATTCGGGATTTCCACGCAACGGTCCTGCACCTCTTGGGTCGCGACCACCGCCGCTTCACTTACCGACACCAAGGTCTCGATCAGCGCCTCACCGGTGTTGAAGAAAGTCGAGTGATTCGCGAGTTGATGACCTAAGCGGTGCCTTGGAAGTGCTTTGGAATGAGGACCCCTCATCAAAACGCCGCGGTTCATTGCAAAAATCCATCGAGGGTCGATGGGTAAACCGTTGTCAGACGGGTGAATTTCCAGTGAAATTCAACAGCCTGCTGCAGAGGCCTTTAAATCCGATGCGGCCAGGTTTTGACGACATCGCTGAACTATGAACGTACCGAAAAACCTTTGGGTTTTTGCGGCCTTGGCGGCTCTGCAGTCTGCCCAAGCCGGAATAACCACTAATAACCTCCCCTCATCGGCCCAACTTCCCGTTTCGGGATCGACCGAGCGAGGGTTTATCATTCGTGCCCTTCAGGGGCCTGCCGAGCCTGCGCTCGCCAACAACGGCGTCCGTGCCCTGCGCCAAATCAATGGAACCCTTGTGGATGCCGCCGGGGTGGCTGTTCCCAATGAGGCTATTCCTGGAACTCTGACCTCACCCGCCGGCGCCTACCTGGTAGACACCGTTAATTTCGAGTTGGACGGTTCCCCGGTCGATATCACCGACATCGAGGGCACCCTCATCACTTCGTTTGCTCCCAGCGTGTTCCCCGGCGTCCCGGGCAATGGTTCGCACACCGATAACTTCGCTGTGGAAGTCGTCGGCTTCCTGAAGCTGCCGGCCGGTGTGACCACCTTCGGCGTCAGCGTGGGTGCAGATCGCACCGACGTGAACAACGACGATTCCTACTCCGTGTTCGTCGGCACCAACCCGCGCGATTTCTTCGCGACTAAGGTGGGAGAGTTTGAGCGGAATTCCCGCGCGTTCCAGAGCAAACAGCGCAATGAGAACCAGTTTGCGGTGAATGCCCCGGTAGCCGGCGTGTATCCGTTCCGCATGATTTACTGGCAGACCGGTCTCGGTGCGAACCTCCAGTGGTACACGGTCAACGAGGCTGGCGAGCGCATCCTGGTCAATGATCCGGCCGATACCCGTGCGATTGCTTCCTACACCGGTTCGACGTCGGCGTCTTCCTCCGGACCCTATGTGGCGGAAGCCACCCCAGGCCCTGGCTCCGATGGTTTGCAGGCCACCGCTCCGGTGACGGCGTTGATCCAGGATGGCACCACCACGGTGGCCACCTCCGGCGTGAAGCTCGACTTCAATGGCGCTGCCGTGACCCCGCAGAAGCTGGTCAAAACCGGCAGCCGCATCGAGTTCGCGTTCGGTCTGGCCAGCGAACTGGGCTTGCCGGCTCTCCCGGGTGGCGACGCCCGCGTGATGAAGGTCCCCGGTGACCTCTCCAACAAGATTGGTTACGTCATGACCCACGGGATCGCCCCCAACGGCGGCGGCACCCGGGTCAACCAGTACACCATTGTGTATGACCTCTTCGTCGGAACCGCCGGACCGGGTGCGGCCTCGCTGCTGCAAACCAGCTCGACGGCCAATACCGACGACGGCGACTTGTTCTGGCAGGGCAACAACTTCGGTCAGGGCGGCAGCGGCTACAATGGCCGTGGCACCTTCACGGCCGGAGCCTGGCACCGCGTGGTTGCGGCTTATGACATGGCCGCTACCCCTCCGGTGGTGACCAAGTACGTGGACGGCATTAAGCAAGATGACTGGACCGCCAATCAAGGTCTGGACGCCGCTCGCCGCGCAATGGCCCCGTCAGCCATCCTCTTCGGTGACGGTGACCAAGACGAGCGCCGTGAGATGTTCGTTAATTCCATTCAGGTTCGCGCCGGTAAGCTGAGCGATGCAGAGTGTTTCGCACTCGGTGGCCCTTCGGCCGCCGGTATCCCGGCCACCATTCCATCCAGCACGGTGACTGGTCAGTGGGACTTCGAGTTCGGTGATCTCGGTGCTTCCATCGGTGCGCCGCTCGACTACCTCGACGGGGCCGAAGGCCTCACCAAGACCGGGACCGCATTCGGTTTGGCCAGCGAGCTCGGTGTGCCGGCTCTGCCGGGTGGCGACGCCCGCGTGATGAAGGTTCCGGGCGATCTGTCCAACAAGATCGGCTACATCATGACCCACCGCATCAACCACAATGGCGGCGGCAGCAAGGTCAACCAGTACACCATTGTGTATGACCTCTTCGTTGGAACCGCCGGACCCGGTGCGGCCTCGCTGCTGCAAACCAGCTCGAGCGCCAATACCGACGACGGTGACTTGTTCTGGCAGGGCAGCAACTTCGGTCAGGGCGGCGGCGGCTATAACGGCCGTGGCACCTTCACGGCCGGAGCCTGGCACCGCGTTGCGGCGGCCTACGACATGGCGGCCACGCCGCCGGTGGTGGTGAAGTACGTGGATGGCATTAAGCAGGACGATTGGACCGCCAACCAGGGTCTCGATGCCCCGCGCCGCGCCATGGGTTCGTCGGCCATTCTCTTCGGTGATGGTGACCAGGATGAGCGCCGCGAGATGTTCGTGAGCTCCATCCAGGTCCGTGCCGGCCGCTTGAGCGACGCCGAATTGGCCCTTCTGGGAGCCCCGACTGCGGCCGGCATCCCGGTGGCGTTGCCGACCACTACGGTGACCGGTCAGTGGGACTTCGAGTTCGGTGATCTCGGTGCCTCTATCGGTGCGCCGCTGGCTTACCTCGACGGGGCCGAAGGCCTCACCAAGACCGGGACCGCATTCGGTTTGGCCAGCGAGCTCGGTGTGCCGGCTCTGCCGGGCGGCGATGCGCGCGTCATGAAGGTTCCGGGCGATTTGTCCAACAAGATTGGTTACATCATGACCCACCGCATCAACCCCAATGGTGGCGGCAGCAAGGTCAACCAGTACACGATCGTGTTTGACCTCTTCGTGGGAACCGCCGGACCCGGTGCGGCCTCGTTGCTGCAAACCAGCTCGACGGCCAATACCGACGACGGTGACTTGTTCTGGCAGGGCAACAACTTCGGTCAGGGCGGCAGCGGCTACAATGGTCGCGGCACCTTCACGGCCGGAGCTTGGCACCGCGTTGCAGCGGCCTACGACATGGCGGCCACACCGCCGGTGGTGGTGAAGTACGTGGATGGCATTAAGCAGGACGATTGGACCGCGAACCAGGGCCTCGACGCCCCGCGCCGCGCCATGGGTCCGCTGGCCGTTCTCTTCGGTGATGGTGACCAGGATGAGCGCCGCGAGATGTTCGTGAGCTCCATCCAGGTTCGCGCCGGTCGCTTGAGCGATGCACAACTGCTGCTGCTCGGCGCCCCGGATGCTTCAGGTATCCCCATCGCCCTGCCGACCAGCACGGTGACCGGTCAGTGGGACTTCGACTTCGGTGATCTCGGCGCTTCCATTGGTGCTCCGTTGGCCTACCTCGATGGTGACGCTGGCCTGACTAAGGAAGGCACCAAGTTCGGTCTCGCGAGCGAACTCGGCGTCGATCTCATCGGCGGCAAGGATGTCCGTGTGATGCGCGTTCCGGGCGATCTGTCCAACAAGATCGGCTACGTGATGGCTCACCGCATTAACCCCAACGGCGGCGGTAGCCGCGTCAATCAATACACCTTGGCCTTCGACCTCTTCGTCGGAACCGCGGGTCCGGGTGCCGCCTCGCTGTGGCAGACCAGCTCCGCCGCCAACACCGATGACGGTGACTTGTTCTGGCAGGGCAACAACTTCGGCCAGGGTGGCAACGGCTACAATGGGACCGGAGCCTTCACCGCAGGTGCTTGGCACCGCGTCATTGCCGCCTATGACATGGCTGCCACCCCTCCGGTGGTCACCAAGTTCGTGGATGGCATCAAGCAGGACGATTGGACTGCCAATCAAAGCCTCGATAACACCCGTCGCACCTTGTCCACCACCGCCATCCTCTTTGGTGACGGTGACCAGGACGAGCGTCGTGAGATGTTCGTGAGTTCCGTCCAAATCCGCTCCGGCAAGCTGTCGGATGGGGAAATGGCCGCACTCGGTGGACCTAGCCCCGAGGGCCTCCCGATCCTGATTGGCGCGGCCGCTCCGGCCCCCAACCGTCCGGTCATCAAGCTCACCCGCAACAGCGATGGTTCCGTGACCCTCTCTTGGGCGGGTTCTGAGCCGTACGTCCTGGAGTCCAAGGCTTCCCTCTCGGAGGCTGCTTGGTCACCGGTGAGCGGTGTGGCCAATAATTCCATCACCATCACCACCTCTGCGGCCTCGGCGTTCTATCGTCTGAAGCAGTAAGCGGTTGATTGGTTCTTACGAGCGGCGATCCTTCGGGATCGCCGCTTTTTTTATGAATGCAACCGGAGCCATTGCGTTGATGATGACAACTGTAATGGATGTCCTCACCCCTCCTTACCACCCGCCGCGGGTTTCCCGTGCGGCGTTGGCCTTGGCGGCAGGCCTTCAAGCTTCTGGGGCGGTGGATCCGATGGTGAACGCCCCCACAGCCATTGCTTACCCGGACCATTCCCGCTTGCTCGAAGTGCGGGATGCCTCCGGCTCGGTTCGTCCGGTGGGTCCTATTGCCGACTGGGCCGAACGGGCCTCGCACATCCGGGCCGGCCTTCAGCAGGCCATGGGTCCGTTGCCCGGCGCTGCAGCCCGGGTTCCGCTCGATCTGGAGGAGTGTGGCGAGACTTCCTCGGGAAAATACCTGCGCCGCAAGATTCGCTTCACGCCGGAACTCGGAGATCGGGTGCCTGCCTGGCTGCTCATCCCTCATGGGTTACGGCACCGGGCTCCGGCCATGCTTTGCCTGCATCAGACCACCGACAGTGGCAAGGACGAGCCCGCCGGCTTGGGCGGACGTGCGTCGCTGCACTACGCTCACGAGCTGGCCGAGCGGGGTTATGTGTGCCTCGTTCCGGATTATCCGTCCTTCGGAGAGTATCCCTACGATTTCGCCAAGCAGGGCGCGCATCATGCCAGCGGCTCCATTAAAGCGGTTTGGAACAACGTGCGAGCGGTGGACCTTCTCGAGTCGCTCCCGCAGGTGGATGCCGGGCGCATGGGTGTCATTGGACACTCGCTCGGAGGCCACAACGCGCTCTTCACCGCTGTTTTTGATCCCCGCCTGAAGGCGATTGTGACCAGTTGTGGGTTTACGCCGTTCCACGACTACTACGGAGGCAAGGTGGCCGGTTGGACCAGTGATCGGTATATGCCCCGGATCCGGACGGTTTATGGCAATGACGCCAGTCGAATTCCGTTCGACTTCTACGAGGTGCTGGGAGCCATCGCTCCGCGGGGGGTGTTTTCGAACTCACCGGTCCGAGATGAGAACTTCGATGTCACCGGGGTGCGCAAGGCGTTTGCGGCGGCAGCTCCGGTCTTCGCCCTGTACGGGGCGGAATCACGCCTAGTGCTCAGGACGCCGGATTCTGGGCACGACTTCCCTGAGGCCGAGCGGCGCGCCGCCTACGCCTGGCTTGACAGTGTTTTGCGCTAAGCCGGAACGAGAGAATTGGCGAGGAGTTCGGGGGAGGGGATCCTGCTTGACTCAGGGGTGGCGGATCGCTGGGGATTGTCTGCATGCCGTCCACCGATGACATCGCGCGGTTCGGTCGAAGGGTTCAAGATCTCCTCCAAGAGATCGGTTCGGCGGATCTGGTGGAAATCCTCGACGTGTATCTCATCGATACCCGCGGTCGGATGGAGCTCCTATCGCACCTCTTGAGCGCTCGGGATTTTCGGCATCTGGCCCGGTGTGCCCACTCTATGCAAGGGGGCTCATCGATCTTCGGTCTGGACGATCTCGCACAGGCCGCGCTGGAGGTGGAACTGGCCGCAGGCCTGCCTGATAATCCTCAATTATTTCGGCTCATCGGTGCATTGCGAGATCGGTACGTCGATTTGGAGCCCGAACTGCAGGCAACCCACGCCACCCTGCTGGCGAGTCTCCCTGGATCTGAGCCGTCTGGATCCGAACCGTCGGCGGCATAAAAAAACCCGCCCCAGATCGGGGCGGGTGAGAGGGATCGATGGAGGTTTCGGTGGAAACCCAGTGATCCGAGTGTGCGGAGATTATTCCTCAACAAACCGGATCGAGCGCTTCTTCTCGGAGCGCTTGCGCTGGTTCTCATCGAGGATCTTCTTTCGGAGGCGCAAGTTCTTCGGAGTCGCCTCCACGTACTCATCCACGTCGATGTACTCGAGAGCGCGTTCCAAGCTCTGCTTCAGCGGCGGGCTGAGCTGGATGCCCTTGCCGTCGCCCTGGGAGCGC
>JAPLUH010000009.1 GCA_026397675.1 Verrucomicrobiota bacterium | reverse complement strand
CTTTGAACTCGGCCGAAACCGCCGCCCGACTCTCAGGCGTGTTGCGCTCGGCCAAGATCACGCCCAGGCGTTCCAGAAGCGACTGCGGTTGATTACCATCATCCAGAACGGCCGAGGCCACCGTGACACCCCGGACCGAATCCAAGGTCATCAACGCCTTGGCAGCGACCGCCCGCGGCTCCGGTTCACCCGGGCGGGACACCCACGCCTCCAACTGGGACGCCAACTCCTTCAAGCCGAGCCGCGCGGCCAATTCCGCCGCTCCGGCCGCCCGTTCGGCCAGGGCGCGGGGCGATGCGGAGGGCAGCACCGGTGCTCCCTCAACCCCACCAATGGCCAACCAAGCATAGGCATCGCCCGTGTCGGCATCCGTGACTTCGATTACGCCGCGCTTTCCCGGATGCGCCCGAGTATCCCACACCACCGGGATGAGGGTGTCGCTCCGGGGTGGGCGAACTTCGAGAAGCACCGCGCCAGAAACAGCATCCTTCAACCGCACCCCGTTCACTTGCTTGGCCGGCTTGTCGGGATAGCCGTCGTGACCGCAGAGCCAGAAGCGAATCTCCCCACCCAGGTCGAATTCGGGCGACCGAAGAATACCCGTCTTCTGCTCGCCTCGCGCGAGACTCGAGAGAACCCGCAGCGGTGGTCCATCGGCACGCCGGCGTTCCTGATAATCCCAAGGGCTCTCCGTCGGAGGATTCAGCGGCGTCTGAATCCAGTTCGAGTCGGTTCCGGAGGTCAGAAGGCGCGAGGCCAGTTCTGCCCCCCACGCCTTCAAGGCGGGAGTGAGCGAGGCGCCCCGTTGCTGGAGTCCCTGATCCATGGAACCGAAGAGGGTGAACTGGAAATCCAGTTGATTGTCAAAGCGCCGCCGCACGAATCCGGACAGCGCTGGCCATTGGCTTTCTGGAGCGTATCGGGCCGCGTGACGCAGGGCTTCCGCCAGAGTCGGAACGGTCTTCCCATCGAGCTGATCCAACCGACCGATCAAGTACGAGGCCGCCTCGGCCGAGGGCACCGCGAGCACCACATCGGCCAGGGCGCGTTGATCCGATTGCGACCAGTCGTTGCGCGACAAGACATGAGCAAAAATGCCCGGGGCCTGGAGGTGATCTCGAAGGACCTTGCGCAGCACATAAACCCCATGCGTATCCGCTGCCGGAATTCGGCTGAGCGCGTCTAGGATTGGCCGAAGATTCTCTCGGTGCGGCCACTGCCCCAAGACCTCGGCGGCGCAGCGGACTTCCAACCCGTCGTTCGATTCCAAACGAGCGCGAACGATGGCCAGCGTTTCCGCATCCACCGCCATGAGGCGGGCCTGCGAGTCATTCTCATGGGCCAAGATGCCTCGCTCGGCGATCAACCGGAGGGCATGGACCCGGATCAAGGAATCCCGCGGATCGGACAAGTCGGCCAAAAATTCTTTACCCTTCAAGCCAGCCTCAGCGCCACCCAACCGGTGCTGGAGCCACAGGGCGGAAACCCGCACCGCAGAGGCACGGTCCGCACTTTCCTGAGCTGTGCCGAGTTTCTGGCCACGGGCCTTCACAGCGGCTCGGCGCACGGCCGGCAACGCCTTGGAACCGAACCGGTCTTGAATTTCCCCCATCGCCAGCAATCGGCGGCTCAGGCTGGGTGAGCCCAGTTCGCCAACTAAACCGTCGAGGTCGGTGGCCAAGGCCGGCGACCGCAGCCGGGCCTTTCCATCCGCTCCCTTGTAGACCACCCGCCACAGACGTCCACGTTCCCGGTCACGGCCGGGGTGGGTCAACGGCACCTCGTAGTGACCGATGATGCGGTTGTAGAAATCGGCGATGTAGAGCGCACCATCCGGCCCCAGCGTGGCGTCTACAGGCCGGAACCACGGATCGGTGGTGGTGAGGAAATCGGGCTGCTCGGTGGCCTTCGGCGTGGATCCGTGGAAGGAGATCGTGTCGCGGTTCAACCGGCTGGTCATCACGTTGCCGATGAAGAGCGTGTCGCGATATTCGGCGGGCCAAAGATTGTCGTTGTAGTACACGGCCCCGTCGATGGCCGTGCTGCCGTGGGCGTGCTCGAGCATCACCGGTGCGAAGCCAAGTCCGTCGTGGGGTTTGCCGAAGCTGGGATACCAACCTCCGGCCAACAGTTGGTAAAGCGGCGCACTGTGGCAGTCGCTGGAATAGAGGTTTCCGCGGGCATCCCAAGCCAGACCAAACGGATTCACCTGACCGTGCGTGTGGTGCTCGATACGGGAACCGTCGAGGCGGATGCGGTAGGTGTTGCCCGAGTTCAAATCCACATGACTGCCGTCGCGGGCCGTGACATGGGAGTCGTTATTGAAACCATGGG
>JAPLUH010000370.1 GCA_026397675.1 Verrucomicrobiota bacterium | reverse complement strand
AATGGGACCTTCCTCGGTATTGCTGTCGGCTCCCGATTGAGTTCCATGGGTAACGCAGCGCGGTCCCGATGGGATTCTCTGGTCTTGGTTGTCGGGACCATCTCATGGCTACCGCCCGGGCGGATGGCGATGGAACCACCGCAGGAGCAAGTCTGGTGACAGGCTGAGCACCGCAGAGGTGGCAACGACTTGGCCGAGTGGGAGTGACCAGTCGATCTCCGTGCAGCCCCGCAAAGAAGGCGGATTTTCACCGGGAATCCGAGGCGACCTGTGTCCGACTGCTTACCTCCGACTTGTATACTCCCACTTGTATACTCGGCTTGTATACTGCTCGTTGAAAACCGGGTCTTCCGGTGTCCCTCCCTGTCCAAGTGAGAGTTATAAAAACCCAATGAAATGGGCCTGAAATGGCACTTTTGACCAAGGGGGAGGAAATCTGTCCAAAGGGGAGAAAACAATTTCGAGTCAGGTGCCTTCAACCACTCAGCCACCCTTCCGCGACTCTGTTGTCTTTCGAGAACCTTGCGGCTTCGAGGACTTGGCGAGTGCAACTGCCACGGATGAACCGCGCAGCGCCTACCAATGAGTTGATACAACCGGCATCTCTCCCCCGACCGCAAGCACAAAGCGCATCCGCGCCACCTGCGGACCGGAAAATCTGGTGCATCACCCTTCCCCGTGCGCCGAACCGCGCTCCGTCCGAGAACTGTCGACAAAACCAAGTCGCGCCATGCAGAAGAGCGGACCTCTGAAGTGAGAGCCTCTGAAGATTCTCAAGACTCGTCAGCATGCCCGGAAGAGGGCCCGGCGTTGAGTGGGCGCAGCATTTCCGACGGCACATTCAACGGTGCCGACTCGTCAACGGTGATGGTGATGAAATCGATGCTACAAGTAATTGCCTTATTTCGAACCAGAGGGCGAATCAGGCCGAAAATAGGCGTAGCTTGACTGACAACCATACAACCAAACTTTTAGGCATATTGTGAAAACGACAGTGGTCCTTCCCGACGACCTTTTGATGGAGGCCAAGACCCTTGCTGTGCGTCGGAAGACGACCCTCAAGGCCATCATTGAGGCGGCTCTCCGCCGGGAAATCCGGCCGTCCACGGAACAGGAAAATCCCGACCCGTCCCGGTTCGAGGTCGGGCCCTTTGGCATCCTCCGCATCCGCAAAACGTCCGGTAGTCCTTCCACCACAGTGGCTCAGGTTCGCGCCGTCCAGGAAGCGTTGGAAAACGAAGAGCTTGAGCGGGTGACCCACCCGCAGCCCCGATGATCACGCTCCTGGACGCCAGCGTGCTGATCGCCTTAGGCGACGCCGGGCATGTGCATGAAGGTGCTGCAATGCCTTTGCTTGTCCGTTGACGCCGAGTCTCGTTCAGGTCTCATTTGGGACATGGCAACCTACATCATCAGCGAAGCCAAACCGAAGTTGGGCGCGTTGGTCAAACAGGCCTCGGCCGGCAAGACGATCTACCTGCTCAACGGCAAGGACATGGTCGCACTGGTACCGGCCCGTCCGACGCACCACCTCGAACCGAACCTCGATGTGCCGGCGGTCAACCGCCGGTTGGCGGCCTCTGAGCGGACTCCATCCGCTCCTTGGAAGAGGGGAGATGCGGCTCGTCTGGCCAAGCAGGTGCTCCAAGCCAAGCCCGGTCGATGAACTGGGTTCGCCGAGACGGATTCGTCACCGCACTGCGGGAGGGCATCCTTTGGTACTGCACCGCGCAGCAGGAACACAGCCCGGAAGCGGCCGAGTTGCTGGCCCAGCGCTTTGCCGACGCTGTGGATCACACCCTCGACAAGATCGTCCGACGGCCCACTTCAGGAGTGGTATGGCCGCATCGCCAGGGCTATCGGTTTACATTGGTCAAAAAGCCCTTTGACCGTTGGTTGATTTTCTATCGGCAGCCCGACCCGATGACCATCGAGTTCGTAGACATCACTCGGGGTGAACGCGACCTGCCAAAACGAGTTCGATAGCTCTGGGCCAGTCAGCCAAGGCCTTCAGCAAGACTTCTCATCCGTGGACCCTAAGGCTGCAAACCGAAACGACTCCGGACATCAGGGAGCGATCTTCGATTCTGGCTCACCAGGGGGCGGAAGATGCCTTCCCTAGGAGAGGGATGGACCGTTTCTGCGTGCCCGGACCGGCCTCCGCGGCCGCCGGTGTTGCCCGAGGTAACGGAACTGCCGCCGATCATCGCCTAATCCTCGCCTCCCAAACCATAAATCCCAGCCCGCCAAGATCACGGGAATAAATGAAGGCATTCCACTGACCGCATTTCCCAAATCCGGAATTCGTTCCCTGAGCCCGTTTCCGCTTCACATATCAATACTAAGAACTGACCCTTTTTCGGTCGGGTCCCGCTGCCGCCGGTGTTGCCCGAAGTAGCGAACCGGCCGCCGATCATCGCGCCATCCTCGACTCCCGAGCCGGGCAATAGGAATCCCAGCCCGCCGAGATCAATGATTGCAGGCGGGCAGAATCTGAGTGAAGGCTCCGGTGAGAAATTCTATCGAGCAATCCCTTTAAAGGTACCCGATCGGGAATTATTCGGAGCGCTCGGACGTTTGTGGAACACTAATTCCCTTACGGGAACATTTCAATTGCCGGCCTATCGAACGCGGCATAGATTACTGATCGGTAACATGGACATCGTTGATTCCAAAGCTCTCGGTGAGACGGTTCGTTTGGCCCGGAAGCGGTTGAAGGTCACCCAGAAGGACCTCGCATTGGCTTCCGGCACCGGTCTGCGTTTCATCATCGAGTTGGAGCAGGGAAAACCTACCTGCCAGCTCGGCAAAGCCTTGGGAATTCTTCAGGCCCTGGGATTGCGCCTCAAAGTGGTCGAATCATGAAGCGCCTCGTCGTATACCTCAACGGGGTGCGGGTGGGCGTTCTTTCCGACGCCGAGGAGCCGGCATTTGCCTACGACGCCGACTGGCTGGCAACGGGCCCGGGCTTTCCGCTGTCGCGACAATTGCCCCTTAAGAAAGAACCCTTTTCCGGTCGCGCGGTGCGCGCTTTTTTCTCGGGCCTTCTTCCCGAGGCGGAACCGCGCGATCGAATCGCTTCAATCCTCGGAGTCAGCGGCGGCAATGACTTTGCGATTCTAGAACGGATCGGCGGGGACTGCGCCGGAGCCGTTTCGCTCCTTCCGGAAGATGTGCCAATGGCTGCTTCGCGAACCGGGGCGCTTCGTTGGCTGGATGAACCAGCTCTGGCATCCATCGTGGAGCGGCTCCCTCAGCAGCCTCTCATGGCGGGTGAATCGGGACTCCGACTTTCTCTAGCGGGGGCACAGGTCAAACTTCCGATTATTGTCGCGGAGGATGGCGCTCCAACCGAAATGCGGGTCGCGCTGCCGTTGGACGAAACACCGAGCACGCACATTCTCAAACCGGAGCCAGCGCGTTTTCCCGGATTGGTGGCCAACGAAGCCTGGTGCATGGCCCTGGCGCGCGAGGTCGGACTCAGGGTGGCCGAATGCCACCGACAGATCATCGGCAAGACCCCGTGCCTTATCATCAAACGATACGATCGGGCTGCGGGGCCAGATGGCAGTGTCCAGCGATTGCATCAGGAGGATTTTTGTCAGGCACTGGGGTTTCCCGCCTCCCGCAAGTATCAGCAGGAAGGAGGGCCCTCTCTGAAGGACTGCTTTAGCCTGATCCGCGAGTGGTCGTCGGTACCGGTGATCGACATTCGTGACTTTCTGGACGGGGTGATCTTTGCCGCGCTGACCGGCAACGCGGATGCACACAGCAAGAATTTTTCATTCTTGTACTCGGCGAAAGAGCGCCGCCTGGCACCGCTCTACGATCAGGTTTGCACCCTGGCTTGGCCCGAGCTCTCGAAACATCTCTCGATGAAGATCGGAACCGCGGGAACGCTGGCGGAGGTATCGCCGGAGCATTTCCAGCAATTGGCCAAAATTACCGGACTGAGTTGGCCCATGGTGCGTCAGCGCTTGAAAGAAATGGCCGATCGCCTTGCGGAAGCCTGTCGTCGGTTCGATGAATCACCCGAAGGTGAAGCGGCGGCGCAGGTTCCAAGTGTTATCGTACTAGAACGAGCCGAACGCATGGCGCGTTTGGCTCAAAGGGCTTCCTGAACGCTGTCCTAGTCCAACGCGGCCATCGCATTGGCCGTGATGACGGTTCGTCCGAGGGAAATCTTATCAAGTCTGGTAGGCCCCGGACGCATTCGGCCTCATCAAGAAGAAGGTAGAAACGCGGGCGCTCATCCAGGAAGAAAACGCACCCCAAGAACACGGTAAAACCGCGGTTTTCAAACCGGCAGATTTACGTGGGTTTCGGAACGTTGCTGACAGTGGCTGGCCCGGTTGGCAGCGACAGCAGCCTTCTCGGCCTCGATGCCAGGAAACGCCACCTCCGACTGGAGGCAGCCGCGCAATTCACTGAAGCCCCGAACGCGCCGGGCCACGAGCGTCTCTCCTTCGACCGACCACGAGAGTCGAGACCCTGCTTGCACCGGGAACATCCGGCGAACCTCCTCAGGGATGGTTACCTGCATCTTTGTGGTTACAGTCGTGATGGGAGTTGCCGTGCTTTGAGGGAGACCTGAGCGCCGGGTAAGGCTCAAGCGACTCGCAATTCTCTCTGAGTGACAGTCCGATGAATGGAGTTTCCAGAGATACGACGCCTTGAAAGGAGTTCCCTAGGACCGTATTCGCCTCACCGGACGGGGCCTATTTCCGCACGAGGCAGCCCGCCAAGATCACGGGCAGTGATGAATGCGTTCCACCACTCGCGTTTCCAAAATCGGAAACCGTTTCCTGAGCCCGTTCCCTGACCTCGCCGCAGTTCCCTGCCCCGTCGCCTATGCAGTCTTCTTCAGATGAAGAGTTCCGGGCTGACGCGGAAGTGGTCTGCAAGTTTGCGGATGTGCGCCACGGTCAGATTTCGATCGCCCCTGAGAATCATGGCCCCGAGGTTCCGGCTCCCACCCAGGAGCCGCGACAGATCGGCAGCCGACATCCCGGATTCGTCGAGCAGATGTCTCAGCCGGGCCCGCACCCCCACCTTGGGCCAACGCAGGTGCGCCCGATCGTAGTCCTCGAGCAATCCGCAGAGCAGGTCGAAGTAATCCCGTTGATCGGCCGTGAAGTCCTCCTGCCACAAGGCCATCGCATCGGTGACCTCCGCCACGTTGGCGTACTCCACCCGGTCGTGGACCGGGCGCGGCATCTGAAGCCGGCAAAGCCCCGCGTAATCCTTCAGCAATGCCGGAAACTGCAGTCCATTCTTAGCCTTCATAACTCGTCTTTCCATTTGTCCTTGCTGTACTCGGCGTGCGTGAAGAAGCGCAACGTGTACACCATCCCGTGGTCGAAGTGGACGGCCGCGATCAGCCGGTAAGTGTTGCCGCAAACGTTGAACACGATGACCGACTTCCCGCTTCCAACCGCCACCAGATCCGCGCTCGGATAAACTCGCCGCAGATCGGACAGATTCTGCCAGCGGGCCGCTCGCACGGTGGCAATCCAGATCGTCAGGTACTTGGCAGCCTTCGGATACGCCATAGCGGCGTCCCTGATGAAGCCTTCTTTGATAATCCGCACGCATACAGGATGTATGCAATTGATGAATCGGTCAACTGCCCAGAGACGGGGTCAGGGAACGATTTCCGAATTTGGCAATACGGCCAGTGGGATCCCTTCATCCATGCCCGGGATCTTGGTGGGTTAGGGATCATGGATCCCGGCTTGGGAGGCAAGGATGGCGCGATGACCGGCAGAGGGTTCGATGCCTCAGGCAACACCGACAGCAGCGGGATCGGGCCGGAGCGAGCTCTGGAAGCGATCATTCCAGCCCCTCGCGCGTAGCGCGAAAGCATCCCCAGGCCTGAGCTTCCCTGCGAGCGCAGGACCGATTTCAAACCAAAGGTACGCCAGCGGAGCGGGATCGGTCCGTAGCCCGCGTTAGAAGCGATCAACCTCTCCCCTCACGCATAGCGCGAAAGCTCCTCCTCCTCCGAGCTTCTCTGCGGGCGCATGACCGATTTCAAACCAAAGGTACGCCAGCGGAGCGGGATCGGTCCGTAGCCCGCGTTAGAAGCGATCAACACCTCCCCTCGCGCACAGCGCGAATGTTTAGCCTCCTCCGAGCTTCTCTGCGGGCGCAGGACCGATCCCGCGGAGCCTACGCCAACAAGGGTTTGATAACCTCTCCGGCGATGTCGGTGAGGCGGAAGTCGCGGCCTTCGAAGCGGTGTGTGAAGCGGGTGTGCTCAATGCCCAGGAGGTGCAGCATTGTGGCGTGCAAGTCGTGCACGTTCACCGGGTCTTCGACGATGTTGTAGCCGAAGTCGTCGGTGCGCCCATACACCATGCCGGGCTTGACGCCGCCGCCGGCCATCCACAGTGAGAAACACCGGGGATGATGATCGCGACCGAAGCTGTTGGCACTAATGTCGCCCTGCGAATAAGCGGTGCGCCCAAACTCACCGCCCCAGACAACCAGCGTGTCGTCAAGAAGCCCACGCTGCTTAAGGTCCTGGATGAGG
>JAPLUH010000197.1 GCA_026397675.1 Verrucomicrobiota bacterium | reverse complement strand
GGCCGAGGTTCGTGCCGCTCGTGGTTTTCAAATTGGCGATGATCTCCGAGATGCGTTCCAGGTGGGAGGCGCGGCCCGAGGCGATGATGCGTCCGGAGCGGGGTTCGGTGAGCAGCTGGGTGTCGGCAGGGCCGTCGGAGGGGCGGCTGGAAGCCTGGTCTTTGTACAGTTGCTGGATGATGGGGAGTAGGCGCTGGGCCTCGGCGGGTTTGCCGATTTCGAACACCCGGTTGGTGCGGGCCTCCGGGAGTTCGGTGGCAACCGTGGCGACGATTTGACGAACGGCCGCCGCTTGATCTGCCGTGCCAAACACCATTAACCGGTCGCCGGAGGGATCGGTGTACAAGGTTGCGGGCTTGGTGGTGCGTCCTTGGTTCTGTTCGGCGTAGATCTTGTTGACCATGGGCAGCAAGTCTGCGGCTCGGCTGCCTTGAGGTTCGATGGTGTGCAGTTGGCGCTGCGATTGATCCGGGCGTGCGTCGAGCGCCGAGATGACCGTCTCCACCTGCGCCATGAGCGAATCGGGGGCCAGCACGATGAGTCGGCGGCCATTGGGTTCCGGGGTGATGCTCACCAAGTTGGTCACCGAGCGTCCGGCATTTTGGGCCAGGAAAACCCGGGTGGCGACCGTGGCGAGGGTGTCGGGCTCGCCGACGACCTCTACCATCTTCAGGCTACGGTTCTTGGATCCGCCGCCCGTCCCACCAGAGCCTTCGCCTCCTTCATTGTCGAGGCGCTGGATGATGCCCTCAGCATCCTTCAGATCCTGACGGGAACCCGAGATGACGATACTGTTGGATTCGCGGTCGAGGGAGACTGAGGCCCGTCGAATGGGTTGGTTGCGCGCGTCGAACTTCACCATGGCATTGGACACGACGCTGACAACCTGGGACGCATCGGCATTGGTCAGTCGGAAAACCCGCGCACCGCCGGCCGCCTCCGGAGCTTGGTCCAGACGCTCGACGACTTGCGTGATGAGGGCGATCTCCTCGCGGGGAGCGGAGATGATCACACGGTTGGCCGCTGGGTCGGACATGATGCGGCCCTTGGGGGTGTATTCGGCTCCGCGCTGGCTCTTGAGCAAATCGGTGGCGAGCGTGGTGGCCAAGGTGGCCAGTGCCGCCGCATCGGCCTGCTTGAGTTCGATGACCTTCATTTCACGCGGTTGGACATCCGAAGGGATGTCCAGTTCGCGGACGATCTTGGCCGCGGCCTCAACGGCGGTCGGTTCGCCGGTGATTACCAAGCTGTTGCTGCGGGTATCGACGAGCACCTTCACGGCCTGGGTTTGGGAGCCGAGGCTCTTTTCAACGAGGCTCGCGATGTCTGAGGCGATGGCGGTCTTCAGGCGGATGATCCGGGTTTCCTCCTTGGCGCTCTTTTG
This sequence comes from Verrucomicrobiota bacterium, assembly GCA_026397675.1. Classification (GTDB taxonomy): domain Bacteria; phylum Verrucomicrobiota; class Verrucomicrobiia; order Limisphaerales; family UBA9464; genus SXXZ01. The sequence continues at coordinate 3,342 of JAPLUH010000197.1, read as the reverse complement.
ACCGGCGGGATCTAACTGCCGGATGATGGCCTCAACCCGGACGATTTCCCGCTCGGCACCGCTGACCATGATGCGGTTGTTTTTAGCATCGGTCATCAAGGTGGCGGGTCCACCCGGAGGTTCAGAAGTTCCTTTGATCTGCTCCTGGTAGAGTTGCTGGATTAAGGGAGTGAGTTCCGCCGCGTTGCGGTTGTGCAGTTCGACATTGCGAAACTGTCGGCTGACGGCCGAAGAAGTGGTGGCGTCCAATTGTTGGATCAGAGCTCGGACGCGCTGGATATCGACGTCGGAGGCCAACACGATGATTTGCTTTCCTGAGGCGTCGGGAATGAGCTTGGGCTCGAGCTGAGGATTGCTGGGCTGCTCCCCCAGTTGGCTCATCATTTGGCTCGCCAACGCGATGAGTTCAGCCGGGGTCTTGCCGTTGACGGGGATGACTGCCATCTGGCGTTTCTGGCGCTCTGGAGCGACGTCCACGACGGTCAAGATCGCTTCGATCTCCTTCTTCTGTTCTTCGGTCGCCGTCACCAGCAGGCGGTTGTTGGCGTTGTCAGCAACCACTGATGGCTTGGGCTGGTCTTCAAAACGCCGATCGGACATGCGCTCATTAATCAGGCTGTTGAGGCTCGTGAATGCGGTCTCCAGTCGGGCATTGCGCAGCGCAAGAATATGCAAGGACCGCTGCAAGGGTCGGGATTTCTCGGCACGGAGGTTGCGGACGATTTCCTCGATTCGAGTCAGGTGCTCCCCGGAGGCGGTGACGATGAGTCGACTGGTGTTCGGCTCGGCCATGATCTTGGCGTGGGCGGCTCCGCCCGAGCTGCCGTCGGCCACCTCGCTGCGGTAGATTTGCTCAACAAGAGGAACGATGCGTTTGGCTTCGGCCACGCTGCCCAGATCGATGAAGCGGGTTTGTTGAGGGCGGGGACTGGTGGAACCGGTCTCCAGTTGGGAGATGATGTCCATGGCGGTTTGGACATCACCCGGAGAACCGGTGACCACAATACTCTGGCTGCCCGGTTCCACCGAGACGTTGGCTGTGGCCACCTTTTGGCCATTGGGCAGCGTCTTGGTGAGGGCCTCGCTCAAGATCTTGCCTACGTTCTTTGCCTCCGAGGTGCGGGTTCGGAACACTCGGGTAACCTGGACGACTTGTGCCTTGCTTGGAGTGCCGGTGGCCACGGTGCGGCCTGAACCGTGGACGGGCTTGTCGAGCTTGTTGACGAGGGCCTCGATTTGGTCGGCCATGCCGGCCAACGGCGCCGCAACGATGAGTCGGTTGGTGTCTTTTTCTGCGATAACCCGGGCCTTGGTGGCTGCTGCAGATCCCGTTTCGTTGGCGGCGGCCACTCCGGGGATCGCCTGTCGGATCATGTTGGCCAAATCTTCGGCCTTAATCACCTCGGGGGTGTAAATTCGGACATCGCCGGCACCGGTTCCGCTGTCTTCAAAACGGGAGATGAGTTCATCGGCCAGGCTCAACCGCTCGCGGGGACCAAAGAGAACTAAGGTTCGGGAAGCGTCATCGTACACGGCTGTGACGTAGTCGTTCGGATCGGCTGGCAGGACATCGAGTTGCTTTGAGTTCGGGTTGAACTGGGTGCGCTTCGGAGCCGTGGTGACACCGAAGGTGCGGTTGATGAGATCGGCAACAACGGCCCCGGAGGCATGAAGCAGCGTGTAGGTCTTCATCTGCCGTTGAGCGGCCGTCTCATTGTCGACCGAACTAATGAGTGACTTGACCCGCTGGATGTTGACCAAGCGGTCCGTGAGGATCAGGCCGCGTCCGCGGGACAGGGTGGCCACCGATCCAGCTGTAGAAAGCAGGTTGGTGATCGATTCAGAAATTTCCTTCGCATCGAGGTTCTTGAGTTCCAAAACCACGGTGACGACTTCTCCGGGGCGGACGCCATCGGCTTTGTCGCTGCCGCGCAGAATGCGTAAAGGCGTTTGCGGCAGTTCTTTGAAGGGAAGCACGCGCAGGAAATTCCCCTCCTCGACGACCATTTGTCCCTTCATCGAAAGGATGACGTTCAGCGTGTCGAAGGCCTCCGCATAGTTGTACGCGTTGGAATCGTTGAAGGTGATGGTTCCCGGGATGTTGAGTTCACCCACCACGGGTTTGCCCGACATTTGGGCAAAGCGTTCGATGACATCCGCATAGGGAATTCCATCGAACTGGAAGCGGATGTTTTTTGTGCTGGCCGCGGCGGCCGCAGGGGCGTTGATGCCCGGGGGCAGTTGCTCCGGTTTGAGTTTGTGCCGTTGGGCGAAGGTGCCACCGCGTTCGATGGCCCAATATTCATTACCGATACGCAGGACGACCCGGCTACCGGACAAAATGTTTTCCCGACCCGGGGTCGGCAGGGGGCGGTAATCGACCTGGACGATGACCCCGCCGGCGATGGTATCTCCGACCTTGTAGCGGACCGTTTTTTGCGCGGTGAGGTCCCGGACGTGGATCTCCGACTCGCCGGCCCATTCCGACAGTGAGACGAGGCGATAGGCTTCTAGGCCGGGACTTCCCGGGGGAGGCGGTCGGGGTGGGGCCGGTGGCTGGCCGGCGGGTGGGGCCGGGGCCGGGCGGGGAATGTAGGGTCGCAGGAGATCACGAGTGATCATGGCGTCATAGGCGCGGCGCTCTGGGCTCTCGGCGTTAAGACGGGATTCGAGGTCGCCGCGTTCCACCTCGGGGCACGGCATGGGAACGAGCGTCAGGTATCGGAAACTCACCTTCACCCGTCCGGGTGCATCGGAGGGGGAGAGCGTGAGGCCATCGAGTCGATGGACTGGAGTCGCTCGGTCGAGCATGAAAATAAGATTCACCACCTGGTGCAATGGGCCGTCACCGCGGATGGTCCATCCGGTCTCCAAGGCGCCTCGGATCTTACGGGTGCCGGTGGGGAGGCGGCTAAAATCGGCCTCCCGAAGTCCACTGTTGATGAGGGTGCGTGTCAGCATTTCGCCGAACCGCGCACTGGCTTGGTCGATGTCGTCGGAGAAGGTGAGTGTGGCTACGGTCTTCACTTCGTCTTCGGCGGCGAAGTAGTCCCGGCGCTCTTTGGCCAGGCGATCGAGTTTCTCGCGAACACCCGCGATGCGGCGATCGATCTCGGTCAGTGGCTTGAGAAAGATGCTGCGGCCAACGACGAAGAGGAGCACCAGACCGACGATCCCACCGATGAGGGTGAGGAGTTTCTTTTCGCGCTCGTTCATCGGGCTCCTCCCTTCCGGGGGGCTTCCAGGGAGACATCATCGGCGGGCCGGGCCGGCGGCGTGAGCTTGGTGAGGTCAAACTTAAGCTTGGACGGTACGGTGAGTTCCACGGTGGTGCGGAAGTTG
>JAPLUH010000456.1 GCA_026397675.1 Verrucomicrobiota bacterium | reverse complement strand
CGGTCCTCCTACCGGGTCGGGCGGACGGTTGGGGCGAAGCCCAGCGGGTGACAGATGAAGTGCGGGTCAGTGGGGCCGTCTTCACCGATGCCGATGGCGACGGAGACCCGGATCTTGTACTCGCCGGCGACTGGGACACCTTGCGCTTCTTTCGTAATGAGGGTGGCCGCTGGGTCGATGCCACCGCCGAGTCGGGATTGGGCGCTTGGCGCGGCCTCTGGAATGGCGTGAGTGCCGGAGATTTTGATGGCGATGGTCGGCTCGACCTCGTGGCTTCCAATTGGGGCCGCAACTGGAGGACAGATCAACCCGGCGCGAGCAATGCACCCATTCAGAGGGTCTCTGGCGAGTTTCATGAACCCGGGCGGGTGCTGACGTTGATGGCCTCTTGGGATCCGTTCAGTGGTCGGCAAACCCCTTGGCGCTCTTGGTCTTCACTTTCTCAAGCCATCCCGGCATTGGCTGAACGGGCCCATTCTCACCGCGAGTTTGCGGCTCTGAGCTTGAATTCCCTATTAGGCCCGTTGGCCGCCCGAGGTCGGAGTTTGAATGCGGATACCTTCGATTCCATGATTTTTCTCAATCGAGGCGGTCGATTCGAAGGCATCCCGCTGCCAGCCGAGGCTCAGTTCTCGCCTGCCTTCGGTATTTCAATTGCTGATTTTGATGGTGATGGGTGTGAGGATGTCTTTTTGGCTCAAAACTTCTTTGGTATGGATGCCGAAACCTCGCGTCAGGATGCAGGCACTGGACTAGTCCTGCTGGGTGACGGCCGGGGCCGGTTTCGGAGTCTTGGCCCTCGTGAGGCCGGATTCAGTTTGCCGGGTGAGCAACGCGGCAGTGCGGTGGCCGATTTCGATGCCGATGGGCGCCCAGACCTCGCCGTGGGACAGCATGCCGGCAAGACTCGTATCCTCCGCAATCGGGCAGGCAAACCGGGAGTTCGAGTGCTCCTAGAAGGGCCTGCCGGCAATCCAGACGGCATCGGAGCAGTGGTTCGCCTGGTGATGGGTTCGCGGCTTGGACCGGCCCGCGAAATCCACGCCGGAGCCGGATTTCGATCCCAGGATTCTCCGGATATTGTTTTGGCGACCCCGCAGGCTCCGACGGCGGTGGAGGTGCGGTGGCCCGGAGGGAAGGTTCAGCGATCGGAGTGGCCAGCGGGTGCTCGGGCGGTGGTGATCAGCACTGAGGGATTGAGACGACGCTAGAAATAGACGTGACAGACAGGAGTGAGCGAGCGCCGCCTTGGGGATGGATTGTGAATAACATTCTTCACCTGAACGACACGTTTGTACTTGTGAACCAATGAACCTTCGGCACAAATGAACCCGTTACCGCGTAAAGATTTAGTCCCATCGACCGATGTCAGCTCCACGCGCATGCATTGGGATTTTTCGTCGATGGGATCACAATTGAGGGGCTTCAACCTCATCAACTCCCAAGTTATGAATCAAAAACCCAATAACGCCTCGTTCCGGCTCTTCGCCGGTCTGGCAGCCCTCACCCTGGGCACGGTTGCGGCGCAAGCCCAAGCAGTGCCTCCAGTCCTCGCCCACTGGGACTTCGAACGTGTCGAAGCCGATGGTGCATCCATCAAATCAGTCAACGCCAACGGCAAGTACGTCGGCACCATCAACAGGGCGGATTCATCTGTATTTGGGTAGGCGGACGAATCGGCCGGGTTTCCGGTCGATTGCAGCATCTGAGGTTCGGCGGCGTGCCGGATGAGCTTGGTGAAGCCCTTTGCCGGCGTCT
>JAPLUH010000240.1 GCA_026397675.1 Verrucomicrobiota bacterium | reverse complement strand
TTCCAAAACCACCTTGCGGACTTAGTCTTCGATCGAAGGATCGTTGACCACGATGTGGGCCACCTGATGGTCGGCCACAGCGAACGCCTTGGAGTTTCCGATGTCGGGGAGTTCGAGTCCCAACTCTTCCTTGATGGTGATCCACCCGCGCTCGCGGAAAATTCGGTTGAGGTGCACCGGTCGAGACACCGGGGTAATGCCATACTCGCTGAGAAGGATGGGTCGGACTCCTCGCGCAGCAAAGAAGTCCAAGAGATCACCCACGATCGCATCGATACGACGCAGGTCATCGGCCACTGCGGGATGCTGCGGGCCCAACCGTTGAAGGTTGTAGTCGAGGTGCGGCAGGTAGATGAGGTTGAGCGTCGGAGAGTGCTTCTCCTCAATCCACTTGGCCGACCCGGCAATCCACCGAGTGGCCGCATCGGGCGAGCCCTGCGGAGACTTCACACCGGCAGCGGGCCCCCAGAAGGTTGCGAACGGAAAGTCGCCCAAGGCCTGCTTCAAGGCCGGGCGCAAATCATAAGGCCAAGTGTAGACATCGAAGAACTTGCGTCCATCGGCCGGGTACATTGGCCGGGGCGTCACTGACCAGTCCGCGCCGGAATACATGTTGTACCACCAGAACATCTTCGCGCAGGTGAAACGCGGGTCCCGGGCCTTCAACTCGTCCCAGATCTTGGGAGCTTGAACCAGGTGATTGGACTGCTTCCAAAAGTGAACCTCCGAGAGCGAACGGTCGTACCAGCCATTGGCCACGATCCCATGCTCCGAGGGGCGTCGGCCGGTGAGATAGTCGGACTGGGCAGTACAGGTCACCGCCGGTATGGCTGGATCGATGGAGGCGTGGTTCCACCGCTGGCGCAGCGCGGACAACCGCGGCGTGTGGGGACCGATGTGTCGGTCACTGAGGCCAACCACGTTGAGGACAGCAATGCGATTCACGACAAGAAGGGGACTTAAAAATTACCTAGACCACCTGTTTTTGGATCCGGGTCACGATCGCCCGCGACACCTGCGAATCCGGTCGGGTGTCTACCACAGCTTGGCTCCCGAGTTCCATCCTACAGGAATGCCGAGCCTTGCGATTCCAGAGGATCATGTCGCCGGCCGATTCATCCAGATTCCACTGATGCAACCCGGCATAGCCTTCCTCCTCGGCCTCGTTGCGGTAATGCCACAGGAAGACCCACCCGCCGGGCCGCGTCACAGCAAACATCTGACGCACGCATTGAAGGGGGTCGCGGCTATGGTCCAGCGCATTGGAACAGACGACGATATCGAAACTGTCGGCAGGGAATACCGAGAGGAGATCTTCACCGGCCGCCTTGCGGGTGCGTGTGGGCGGAGCCAACTGGAGATCGTCGAGGATGGAGTCGAAGACATCGGCCAAGGGGTCCACGGCGCTCAGGTCTACCTGCCGCCCCGGCCAGTGGAAACCCACGGCGGTCAGCGGACCGGCCCCCACATCCAGCACCTGGATCGGATCCCGATTGGCGGCCGGTGAGGCGGCAACTAATTCCTGTAAATGGGGGGGGAAGGCAAACTCCGGATCCATCCGTTGACGGAACGCTTCGGGGCTCCACCGCTTGCCTTCGTCCGCCAAGGCCTTTCGCCAAAATAGGGCTTCATTTTCAAGCCCCGCGTCGTAGCTGGTATCCCCGCCGAAGAGACGGTGACGCAATCGCTGAAAAATTCTTGGCAGCATAGGCGATGTGTTTGTTAGCCTGCGGGCTCTTGGCCCCGGCAACAAGTCCGGAAGGTCTGTGAGCTGAAGACCCTTGCCTAAGACTTCTAGGAGCCCCATTCCGGGATTTCAACGCAGACAGCAAACCGCTTCACTCCACCCCGTGCAGCCGTCGCGCCCGTATCACAACATCGCCCTCGTCGGTTTCATGGGCGTTGGGAAGTCCACGGTCGGACAAATCTTGGCTGGGATGCTCGACTTCGAATTCGTCGACACCGACCGAGTGATCGAGACTCGCGAAGGCCGGCGAATCTCAGAGATCTTCGCCCAAGAGGGGGAAACCCGCTTCCGTGACTTGGAAACGAGCCTCATCCGGGAATACGAGGTGCGGCAGGGCCTCATCTTGTCCACCGGTGGCGGACTGGTGGTGCGGCGCGAAAACCTCGCCTCACTGCAGACCCACGCCCTGATCGTCTGCCTCTGGGCCTCACCGGCCATCATCTACGAGCGCGTCCGCTATCAGGGGCATCGCCCCCTCCTGCATACGCCGGATCCTCAGGCCCGCATCGCCGAGTTACTGGAGCAACGAAAACCAGCCTACCAGCAGGCCGACATTCTCGTGGGGGTCGATTTCCGTAGTCCGCAGGAGACCGCACAGTACATCACCAACAGCTTCCGATTACTGCGCCAGCCGCCCCATCGAAACGCGCCCTCCCGCTGAGCGAGTCTTACCCCGGCAAGCGGTCCCGGCGCGGGCAACTCATAGCAATACTCAAGGCCCGGGCGATTCTTCCGATAACCCACTCGAACTCAATTTAGGTCCGTTCGTGTGGACGGATCGAAGGGGCCGGCCGACGTTATCCCATGCCGGCCGGCCCCGGATAGGGTTCTACTTCTGGATAAAGTCTCACCTCCGGAGAGGGTCTGGCTTCCGGAGAGGATCTCGCTTCCTGCTGACGGTTCCGATAGAGGCTGGGCCGCCACCCCGTCCAACGCTTGAAGGTATTGGAGAACACAAAGGGGTTGGCATAACCCACCCGCTCAGCGATGACCTCGAGCTTCAGGTCCGTCTCGGCCAACAGGCCAGCCCCATGTCGGATACGCAAGTAGGTCACCTGCTGCATGGGAGAACGCCCCAACTGACGGCGACACAACCGTCGCAAATGCTCACCGCTGCAATGAGCACGGCGCGCCAATTCGGTGAGAGTCCACGCATGGGCGGGCTTCGCCGCCACCGCTTCCCACAATTGACTCAATCGGTCGTCGATGTGCCAGGGCTGAGCAAAGCGCGAAATATAGCCTTGGACGAGTTCCACCCAATGGTGGAGCGCGGCCAGACGTCCATCGCCTGACTGTTCAGCCATGAGACCCTCGACCGCATGCCGGAAGACCTCCGAAGGAAATTCGGCCAATACCGGCGCACTGGCGGCTCCAAGGGGCCCCCGACCGGCCGAGGACTCGTATCGGACCCAGACAAAATCCCACCGATGTCCAGGAACTGCGTGAAACGCGCAAAGCACGTGGGCCGGCGAGAGACACGCCTGACCGGCGCGGCAGCGCTGCCAGCGACCGTCGAGCCAGATACGCCCTTCACCCCCAAAGCATGCCAGGAAGTAGCTGCCCGGCAGGTCGGTCCGCACCATGGTGTAAGGTTCGATCGCCTGGGCCAGGCCCACGTGGGCGATCTGATACGGCACCAGAGACGGGCAACCCGCCGCCCGCAGGATTCTCTCCTGGGTGCCCGGTCCCGGTGTGTGCGTTTCAACCAGAGGTGGGTGGCGCATGATCCACCCCAACCCTGCGGCACCGGTCTTCAAAACTGAATAATGAAAACCACGCAGGCCTCAAAACCATCTCTAGGCTGCGGAAACCCACCTTGCAGAGTTTCTGAGTCTCAAAAGCTGCCATGAGTTTTCTTTGTCAGGTCGCCCTAGTTTTACGTAACCATTGGGGAAGCCAACCATGCCGTCCCGAAATCACCCCGATATCGTCCCGCCGACCGCTCGTCCATTCCGGAAGCTCCTGGCGGCCAACCGTTCCGAAATCGCGGTCCGCATCTTCCGGGCGGCGACTGAACTCAATTTGCGCACTGTGGCCGTCTATGCGCAGGAGGACCGGTTCTGCATTCACCGCTTCAAGGCCGATGAGTCCTACCTGATCGGTCAAGGCAAGGGCCCGGTCGCCGCCTACCTGGACATCGAGAGCATCGTGGCCACCGCCAAGGCGAAGGGGGTCGATGCCATCCATCCGGGCTACGGATTTTTGAGCGAAAATCCGGCCTTCGCCCGCGCCTGCGCCAAGGCGGGCATCACCTTTGTGGGTCCGAGCCCAGAGCTTCTGGACATGATGGGCGACAAGACCGCTGCGCGGGCCGTGGCTCAGCGTATTGGCGTGCCCACCCTGCCCGGCACAGATGAGCCTATCTCCGATCGGGATGAGGCCATGAAGGCCGCACGCAAGATCGGCTTCCCTCTCATCATCAAGGCGGCTTTCGGCGGCGGCGGTCGAGGCATGCGGGTGGTCAAGAAGGAGTCGGAACTGTCCGGTCTGCTCGATGAAGCCCAGGGCGAGGCCGAGCGCGCTTTCGGCAACGCGGCCGTATTCCTGGAGAAATACATCCCCAGAGCCAAACACATTGAGGTTCAGATCCTCGGAGACAGCCACGGCAACGTCATCCACCTCTTCGAACGAGACTGCTCCGTGCAGCGCCGCCACCAGAAGGTGATCGAAGTGGCCCCGTCTTTTGGGCTACCCGAGAATGTCGTCCAGGAACTTTGCGATGC
>JAPLUH010000020.1 GCA_026397675.1 Verrucomicrobiota bacterium | reverse complement strand
CGCGTCATGGGCCGATAACCGATTCCGGAATACTCGGCGGCCTGCGGTACCCAGTCGGTGTCGAAGCGGGGGTCGGGTCCTTCGAGCCGGTTCTGGCGGGGGTCGATCGCTTTCTTGGCGTCGAACACCCGGCCCAAGATCACGCAGTTTTCCACGCGGGCTCCGGCATTGATGGCTAGTTCGTAGCGGGGATGGCCGGGCAATCCGCCCTCGGAGCGATTGGCGTGGAAGAGGTTGGCGACGTAAACGCTGTCGCCGCCCATGTCGTCCACGCCGTTGCGGTTGCCAGTGAAGGTGCAGTTTTGGATGAGCGCCAGGCTTTCCCAAAAAATGGTGATGGCCCCATTGTTGGCGAAGGGCTTTTCGCCGGAGGCCTTGGCCACCAGATCTTCGCCAGTATTGGAGATGTTCCCGACGAAGAGGCAGTTGAGGATTTTGGCCGAGCTGCCGGCCAGAAGATCGATGGCTGGCCCGGTGCCTTGGGCCCGATTGTTGAGGAACCGGCAACTGGCGATGAGCACCGGGGTCTCACGGAATCCTTGTTGTTGAACCGAGATGCCCGCTCCGCACGGGCGCGTGAAATTATCTTCGATGGTGAGCTCTATGAGCCGAGGAGAGGAACGCCCGAAAACCTTCACGGCCCCGCCATCGGAGTAGAAGAAGTGGTTCTTCAAGACGGTCCGGTTGGGCTCCAAGGTTTGGGTTCCCTCTTTGGTGAGGAAGGCGTTGGCTCCAGTCAGCCGGAACCCGCGCAGGAGGGTGTTGGTCGAGACCCCGTCGCCAAAATAGACCACGTGGTTCACCACCGCTGGGTGCGACGGCTCGTTGGTGGCTGAGAGCGTGGGATTGGCCGCGGTGAGCGTGACGTCTCCGAGAGCCACCAGACGGATTCCGTCATGCCGTCGGTTGAAGCCGATGAGTGCCTGGCGTTTGGATTCCGGTCGGTACAAGCCCGCGTGCACCCAGACCGTTTTCTGCACGGTGTTGGTCGCTGCCTGATCCAGCGCCGCTTGGATCCGGTCGCCGGGCCGAACATGATAACCATCTGGCTCCAGTGTGACGCCACCCCAGGCCAGCGCCGCGGATGCGGCCCAAATCGCCACGGATAGCACGGATCGGGTCATGGTCCGGCGATCTCAACAGGCCGAGCTGCGGCGACAAGGCGATTTGCAACTAACACAGATGGAGTAAATGCCCGCGCGCTTGAATGGTGAGGGTCCGTGGCGCGGTCGGGATCTAGCGATGTCCTCCAACGTCCCTCGAACAGGCTTGGACGCCAGCGGTGCTTGGCGGCACTCTCTCGCCCACGATGTCCGAGTCTGTGCCTAAGCCTGTCACGGCCTCCACGCGCCTGGCCGCGGTGTGGGGCGCTCCCATCCGCCATTCTGCGTCGCCGGCCATGCACAATGCCGCGTTGGCGGCGCTGGGTTTGGATTGGCAGTACGTGGCATGTGAAGTGGCACCCGAGCAATTGGCCGTCGCCCTCGAAGGCGCGCGGGTGATGGGCTTCTGCGGCGTGAACCTCACGGTACCCCACAAACGACTGGCCCTGGGCATGATGGATGATCTGGATGTCTCGGCTGAGGCGTGGGGCGCGGTGAACACCGTGGTTTTCGAGGCCGAGAACGCGGAAGGCGTTTGGACACCCGTCGGCCTTCTGAGGTCCTTCTCAGGTCCGGTGCGGCTGCGGGGATACAATACCGACGCCGACGCCATCCTCCGCTCCCTCCGCGAAGACTTGCACATGGAACCCCGCGGGGCCCGCGTGTTGTTGCTCGGTGCGGGCGGTGCCGGTCGCGCGGCGGCCCTCCGGTTGGCCGATGAAGGGGTGGAGACCTTGTGGTTGCAGAACCGCACCGAATCGAAGGCGGCTGAACTGGCCACTGAGATCGCCGATCGGTTTCCGGCGGTCGATGTCCGTACGGGTCTGCCCGACTCCGACGTGGAGTTCATCCTCAATGCCACCTCGTCGGGCTTGAAGCCGGAGGATCCGCTGCCCCTGGATGTTCAGGCCTATCCGTTGAGCCATGCCGATGCCGTGTACGACATGATTTACCGTCCGTCTGAAACCCCGTTGCTTCGGGCTGCACAGGCAGCGGGTTGCCGGACGGCTAATGGACTCGGGATGTTGTTGTATCAAGGAGCCGCCGCCTTCGAGCTGTGGACGCACCGTGCGGCTCCCATCGAGGTGATGCGGGCGGCGTTGATGCGCGAAGTCTACGGCACCGGGGAGTCACGATGAACTGGGAGGACGAACTCTACCGCCACCACGGTCCGCTGGGGCTTCCGTTCCATTTCTGGACGCTGTTCGTCGCAATCTTCGGTGCGATGACCGGCAGCTTCCTCAATGTGGTCATCCACCGGATGCCGCGCGGTGAGAGCATCGTCCATCCGCCGTCCCAGTGTCCGACGTGCAATCACCGCATCCCGATGTGGCAGAACATGCCCATCTTCTCATGGCTGATGTTGCGCGGTCGTTGTGCGTCGTGCCGGAGCCCTATCTCCCCGCGCTACATCGGTGTGGAGGCCCTGACCGGGGTGCTGTTTGTCGCGGCTTGGTTGTACTACGGAGAATCGGCCCCTTGGGCGGCTGCCTCAGCGGCTATTTTGCTCGCGGGATTTGTCGCGGCCACCTTCATCGATTTCGAACACTTCATTATCCCCGACGAAATCACCCTCGGCGGCATCGGTGTTGGTTTCCTGTTGTCGCTGGTGGCCCCGGAGCTGCATCAGGAGACGTCCATCCTGGCCGCCCTTCGGAGCAGCGCCCTGGGCATCGGGGTCGGTGGAGGCGTCGTGTATCTGGTGCTCCGGTTGGGCAAGTTTCTCTTTGGCCGGGAACGCATCGCCATTGAACCGGGCAGCCGCGTCATTTTCCATGATGCGGGTATCCGGTTGCCGGATCGCGAGATCCCTTTCGAGGACGTGTTCTACCGCGAATCGGACACGGTGGTGATGGAAGGCCGACGTTTGGAGTTGGCCGACCGCTGCTATGTGTCGGGCGAAATGCGCCTCTCGCCCAAGGCCTTGCGCATTGGCGACGAGGTGTTGGATCCGGAATCCGAACCCTACCTCGCAGCC